>CAVKTH010000040.1:0-15618 GCA_963659495.1 Bacteroidaceae bacterium
CAAAGAAGCGTTGCCGTTGGCAACAAAGTCATGGATACTCGTCTGCCACAGCCTGTAGGGTGTGGCGACAAGTATGACATTCCGTGGTTGAGTTGTGGACGCATGTTTAGTGCCTTTTGCAAGTTCTTTAATAAGTACCCCTCACCCGACGCCAAGGCGTCACCCTCTCCCTCACGGGGCGAGAGTATGCACCGCCCTTGGTGCAACAAGATCCTAGGCACAGGGCCTAGGATGACTGGTGGCAGAGGCGCTGGTTTTGTTAGATTGCTTCGTCGTCACACTCCTCGCAATGACGCAAAAAGAACCAACATCGCATTTAAGGGGTTGGATGTCGTGCGTCAATACGCCGCACTTTTGGAGCGACGTGTACAAACTGGTACACGAGCGAGAAAAGCGCTAGCAGTGACCCGACAGGCAAACCCGCTAGGGCGGAGTATGATTGAAATGCTCGGAGTCCTTGCTATTATCGGGGTGCTGAGCGTTGGTGGAATCGCAGGTTATAGCAAAGCTATGGAAAAGTGGAAAATCAACAAAATGCAGGAAGAATACAGTTATCTCCTCCATGGCATGCTGGAGCATTTGGATAATCTGAAATATCTTAATCCGACTTCAGAAACAGTAGGTGTGGTTGATGTTTTGCAAGCCTCCGGAATAATTCCTCCGACTTGGGAAAAATTTGATGATTTCCGCATTTGGGATGACAACGGCAATCTACTGGCTCTTTTTTCACGCAACAATGAACTGGGCTTTAGTGTAAACATCGGAGGATACCGCAAAAATGACGACGGAAAAAATATCTCTGAGGGATTTAACAAACAAGCCTGCCTGACCCTGTTTAAAGATTTGTTTTATCCCCTGCATTCTGAAGCCCTAAGAGTTTGGCTGCATCATAATCCGACCAGCGAGATTTTTGCCGGAGATAAATATTGCTCGGCTGACGTTCAGTGCCTGCGTGACGCCACGCTGGCAAAAATGAAAGCCGCCTGCGATGTTTGCAACGGGCAGACAAACTGCGATATTTCTATTGGATTTTAGACCTTAAGGCTCTGTGATTTCAGCTTGCAGAGCCTTTTTTATACCGGCAACCCGCTGCTCCAGCGCCTCTATATTATCGGCGCATAAAACATCTTGCAGAGTGTCTATTTTTTCCTCCGGCAAATCATAAATTTTCAGCGCCAGCAGGCGGGCAATAACATCATCCGAAAAACGTTTTTTAATTACTTTTGCCGGATTGCCGCCAACCACAGTATAGGGCGCAACATCTTTTGTTACCACGCTGCCCGCCGCAACAACGCTGCCCTCGCCCAGTTTCACTCCCGGCATAAGCATGGCGCGCATTCCAATCCAGCAGCCGTTGCCCAGCACCGTATCGCCGCGCTGCTGATAACTTTCAACAATATGCTCCATAAACGGATAGTTAGAAAACCAGTCATTGCGATGCGTATTGTTGCCGCCCAGCAAAATAACCGCCTCGGCGCCGATACAGACATAATTGCCGATGTAAAGCTTGTCTAACTCCCATTGCGGCGTCCAATTTTTTAGGCTATGCTCATCGCCGTATAAATAACGCACGACATAATCTTCAAAATTTTCCGTCCACGCGTTGCTGTAATAGCTTTTTGTTCCGCTGATTATAATGTTTGGATTTTTTACTGTCTGCGCTAAATATTCAACTCTTGACCAAAACTTTTCCATTTTCTGCCTTTCTATAAAACCTATTCTTCAAACAACTGAATCTCTCAAAGCATTTCTAATAACTAACAAACACCCCTCCATATTTTTATCTATATCATTATTCCAAAAACGAATTACTCTAAAACCGATACTTTTTAGATAGTTTGTTCTTATTATATCTTTTTTATTGTCACAATGCTGCCCGCCGTCAAGTTCAATAACCAATAGCTTTTCTAAACATACAAAATCTACTATATACTCATTATTTATAGCAAACTGTCTTCTAAACTTAACACCTTGTTGATTATTGCGCAGCCAATGCCATAACTTTGCTTCTTGTACAGTATTATTATGTCGCATATTCCGCGCTAAATATTTAAACTTTTTAATATATTTTCTATGAGAAGTTTGCATAAATTTTTTCCATGACCTCCCTCGCCCCCCTGAGGGAGAGGGATAACGCTTTTAGCGTTAGGGTGAGGGGTACTCAAAAGAATAAACAACAATTATTATTGATTTTGATAATATATACAAATACCCCTCATCCGGGGCTAAAGCCCCACCTTCTCCCTCAAGGGGCGAAGGTTTTACAGATTTTCATTTATAACCTTGATTTCCTTCGGAGCCTCTTCCTTAGCTGGAGCGGAACTCTCGTCAGTAGTTACAACTTTGTCTTCAAGCTCATCCATCAGCCTGTCCAAATCTGAAGTTTCATCTTTTTTATAGCCGTCATCATCTGCCTTGGCTTCGCCCCCCACTTTTGGCTGAACCAGCTTATTAAACAGCTCTTCGCCGCTCTTTTTCAAAACATCTCCGGCAACATCGGCGGCATTAACTTTGCTCTCAGATGAATTTTCATCTTTAGCAGCATCATCTTTAGCCTTATCGTCCTCTGCTTCATCTGTTTTAGCCGCGCCGAAACCTAAACTCTCGCCTTTGGCTTTTAAGTCATCAAACCATTTTTCCGGAATTAGACCTTTAATCGGACCGGAGGCGTCTCCGGCCAGCTTAAAGTAGCGGGATTCGGCAAACACGCCTTTTTGCGATTCTTCCGGAATCAGCGATGAAATCATAATCTGGAGCAAAATTACAATAATCACGCCGCGGAAAATACCAAAAATAAAGCCTAAAATTCGGTCTAGCGAGCTTAGTTTGCTAAAGCGTATCTGCGTGCTGATTTTGTCGGCCGCCAGCACCCAAAAAATACAGAACATAATCAGAATTACCATGCCGGAAACCAAGCTGGAAAGCACTTCAGATGCAATGTATTTTTTCATAATCGGATCAACTACCGGCAGCAGATAATAAACGGAAACGGCAGCCAAAATCCAGCCGGTAATAGACAGCAGCTCTTTTGTCACGCCGCGGGCGATTGCCACCAGCGCCGAAACGCCGACAATTACCAAAAATACTACATCCAAGTTGTTTAATTGTTCCATAGTTTTGCTCCTAATTAAACCAATTTATCAAACGATGAACATTGCCGATTTCATAGCAGGAAAGTTCATAATTTTTTGCGCCCTTGTCTTTTTTATCTTTGCCGAAAGACGGCGGAATAATGGCACTGACAAAGCCCAGCTTATGCGCTTCTTTCATACGCAGATTCGGCTGGCTCACAGCACGGATTTCGCCGGAAAGCCCGATTTCGCCGAATACCACCATATCTGCCGGCAGCGGCTTGTTTGTCAGCGATGAAATAACCGCCATAGCCACAGCCAAATCGGCAGCCGGCTCTGTAATTTTCAGCCCTCCGGCTATATTCAGATAGACATCATGCGAGCTGAAATTCATGCTGCAGCGAGCTTCCAAAACCGCCAAAATCATGGACAGGCGGTTAGAATCCCAGCCCACAACCGCACGTTTCGGCGTGGAGTAGCCGCTCGGGCTGACTAAAGCCTGAATTTCTACCAGCAGCGGACGCGATCCCTCTATGCCGGCAAAAACGCAGGAGCCGGAAACATTGCCCTGCCGCTCGGCCAAAAACAGCGCCGACGGGTTTTCCACCTCTACCAAGCCTTTATCCTGCATTTCAAACACGCCGATTTCATCGGTTGCACCGTAACGGTTTTTAACCGCCCGCAAAATTCTGAAATGGTGTCCGCGTTCGCCCTCAAAATACAGCACCGTATCTACCATATGTTCCAACACGCGCGGTCCGGCAATTTCGCCCTGCTTAGTGACATGCCCGACCAAAAACAACACAAATCCTTTGCGTTTAGCCAGCTTTATCAGTTCATAGGCGCAAGCCCGTACCTGCCCGACGCTGCCCGGAGTAGATTCTACCTCATCCAGATACATCGTCTGAATGGAGTCAATAATCACAACCGCAGCATCTGTTTTTTCCAGAGTGGTAATAATATTGCGGACATCGGTCGCGCTGGCTAAATTTACCGGACTTTCCGCCAAACCCAAACGGCTGGCGCGGATACGCACTTGGTCTATAGCCTCTTCGCCGGAAATATAATAGCATGGATAGTGTTCTTCTTTGTTTGCCAAACCGGCACAAACTTGCAGCAGCAAGGTGGATTTACCGATTCCGGGGTCGCCGCCCACCAAAATAACCGAGCCGGGAACCAACCCGCCGCCGGTCACGCGGTCAATTTCCTTAATGCCGGTTTGCAGGCGCGCATAGGTATTTTGCTCGCCTTTCAGCGGCACAAAATCTATAATTTTGCCCTCTTTGCGCGGATTTATTTTAGAAAAACCGTCTGTTTTCTGCACTTCTTCAACAATAGAATTCCACTCGCCGCAGGAATCGCACTTTCCCTGCCAGCGCGGATAAGTTGCGCCGCAGTTTTGACAAACATATAAACTGACGTTTTTCTTAGCCATAGCCTATACTTCCATTTTTATCGGCCCTTGCGAGCTGCCGTGTATAAATTGCTGCAGATACGGATTTTCGGACTTGTCCATTTCTTTTACCGTACCAGACCAAATAATTTTGCCTTTATAGAGCATAGCAATGCGGTCGGCAATTTTGCGGGCAGAAGCCATATCATGCGTAATGGTTAAAGTTGTAGCCCCCAAACCGCGGGCGGATTCTATAATCAAATCGTTAATCACATCCGCCATAATCGGGTCTAATCCGGTTGTCGGCTCGTCAAAAAAGATAATTTCCGGACGGCTGATAATTGCCCGCGCCAAACCGACGCGCTTTTGCATGCCTCCCGAAAGCTCGGCCGGAGACAAATCGGCCACATCCGGAGCCAGTCCGACCTGACGCAGCACGCGGATAGCCGCCACTTTAGCCTGCTTGCGCGACTTTTCGCCTTTCTGCAGCAGCCTGAACGCCACATTTTCCCATACGCTTAAACTGTCAAATAAAGCCGCGCCCTGAAAAAGCATTCCCATTTTTTCATGAATATCTTTTTTACTGCCGACTGTTTCTTCATCATCAATTTTTATAGACCCGCAGTCCGGCGTCAGCAGCCCCTGAATACACTTAATCAAAACCGACTTGCCGGTTCCGGAACCGCCGATAACCACAAGGGATTCGCCTTTTTTAATATCTAAATCCACACCGTCCAGCACTTTCTTTCTGCCGAACGCTTTATATAAATTGCGAATTTCTATTTTATTGTCACTCATGGCGCACCCTATTTAGAAAAGAAAATTTCTGTAATCAGATAGTTAAAGATTAAAATTAAGATAGAAGACGAAACCACGGCATTGGTTGTTGCCTCGCCCACGCCTTGCGCGCCGCCTTTAGAGCGATAGCCGTGATAGCAGCCCATAACCGAAATTATAAAGCCGAAAACGCCGGCTTTTACCATACCGGAAATCACATCAATCGCCTGCAGATTCTGCATGGTGGCGTTAATATAGTTAGCCGGATTAAAGTCCAGTTTATAAACACCAACCACATAGCCGCCGAAAATACCGATAATATCGCCGAACAGCACCAAAAGCGGCATAACCACAACGCCAGCCCAGAGCCGCGGCGCCATCAAATAGCGGAACGGATTAGCCGATAACGTAACCAGCGCGTCAATCTGTTCTGTAACACGCATTGTGCCGATTTCCGCCGCCATAGCCGCACCGATGCGCCCTGCCACCATTAAGGCAGACAAAACCGGCGCCAGCTCGCGTGTAACCGAAATCAAAACCACAGTCGCTACGGCGCTTTCCGCCCCGAATTTAGAAAAACCCGAATAAGTCTGAATAGCAATTACCATACCGGCAAACAGCGTGGTTAAGCCCACAACCGGCAGCGAATAAAACCCCATGTTCAAAAACTGATTAAAAAACAGCTTAATATAAAACGGCGGCACAAAACAGTTATACACCGATTTTGCCACAAAACGCGTAAACGCCCCCAGCTCCAGCACAAATGAGAGCAGCGGCTTGCCCAAAAGCTGTAAAAACGCTTCAATGTTTTTCTTTAGCATATTCAAATTTCCTATTCTGTTTTCAAAAGATTATCGCGCAGCTTGACAATAATCTTTTCCAAAATTGTCGTGTCCTCAGCATACAAATCTATTGCCGGAATTTCAACACCTAAAATGTTTTCTGTTTTATTTTTTGGCAGACGCTCCAGATTTTCTTTTGCCGGCAGCAGATTTACCAGCAGGCTGACTGCCGCCTCCTCCGCATATTCATAGCGGGAAATCCCCACGTTGCGGATTTCCAAAAGCCCGCGGATATTTTGCGGCGAACTGCCCCACAGCTTGTTTTGCCGTGCTTTTAGCTCTACCACATCATCGGCGACCAGCACCGCATTTTTATTTTCTATAAATTTAAGCGCCAGCTCTGATTTGCCGCTGCCGGATTTTCCCCTAAATAAAATTCCTTTATTGCGCCACAAAACAAAGGAGGCGTGCATTGTGCATAACTCAGACATCGGCAAGCCGTTTCTGTTTGCTTGCATCGTCGGTAGAAATTGTGATTTTGCGCCCGCTGCCGTTCATTTCAATATTGACATTCCACATATTGCGCGGCGAAAAAGCCCCCATTCTTTCCGGCCATTCCACCAGACTCACGCCGGAATAAAAAGCCTCTTCCACCCCAAGCTCAAAAATTTCCGCCGGCTTTTCCAAACGGTATAAATCATAGTGATAAATATCAAAAGCTTCGGCGCTGTAGGTTTGCAAAAGCGTAAAAGTCGGGCTGGGAACTTCTCTGGCTCCGGTCAGTTTTTGAATAAACGCCCGCGCAAACACGCTTTTACCGGCGCCCAGAGTGCCGTTTAACGCCCATACATCGCCCTGCACGCTGATTGCCGCCAATTTTTCAGCCAAAGCACCGGTATCGGCTTCGCTGTCAGATATAAAAACCTTTTCCATTAGAACCACCCGTCAAAATTAAACCAATCCGATTTTTGTTCATTGCTGATTTTAGCCCGCTGAGCCTGCATTCTCCGCCAGTCGCTCGGACGGTAAAAACGCCCGTTCCACATACCTTTAAGCTCTTTGCGCGCTTGTTTTTCATACGGCACATAAACATCTGTGTTTTTAGTATAGGCCACAGCCCATCCAGCTTCTACCACCGCGGCCGCTACATCATATTCTCCCAAAAAACAAACACCGGTCGCCCGATGTTTTATAACATTCCCCAAAATATGACATTTAACTTCTTGGCCGTTTATCCAGTTTTGCATCCAGCTGACGGCCTTATGCCCGCAGGCATAAGCCTGCCCGCGTGAATTAGAGCAGTTTTGCTCAGGATTCGGCGCATCCACGCCCAGCAGCTTCACATCTATCCCCCGCACGCGCAGAACGCTTCCGGTTATAACTCTCGGCACGCCGTGGATTTCCGGATAGTCCAGCGGATTAAAACCGCTTATCTGCGCCGGTTCCTCTTCTTTGCCGAACATAGAAGATAATTTCGTTAAAAAACCGCCGTCTTCCTCAGCACCCTGCCCGGCTTCTGCCGCCACCGGCGCTAAACCGTCCAAGCTGCCGTCAGCCTGCGTATATTCCGCAGCTGCACCGTTTTCGCTGAACAGCTGGCTTGCGGCCTTTTGCGCAGAGCCGCTGCCGCCGACAATTCCCAGACAATACAAAATAAACACCACTACCGCGCCGATAACCGCAAAAGTAAAGAAAAAGCTTACGGTTGACCACATTACCTTAAACAAGATATAAAGGATAACAAAGGCGATAATCACGCCCATAAATCCCATGCCCTGCAGCGAAGTGCTGTCGCTTTGCGTCCCCGCGCCGCCAAAATACATCAGCGCCGCAAACAGCCCCCATAAGAATACTTTTTTCAAAAAAAACATCGGTCAGCCTCTGATTTGTTAATTTCGCCTATTAGAGCATAGTTTTTATGCTTGTGCAAGTTATTTATACAATTTAGGCAAAGGTTCGTTTTCGGACTGCGCAGAGTTTTGATGCCTGCACTCTTTGACTGCGGCCATAATTTTGCCGTCATCCAGTTTTTCGGCAGCTCCGGCATACAGATTTTGGTTAAGCTTGCGCAGCTGGCCGCTGAAATCTTCATTAGCAACCGCCTTTGCCAGCTCCTCCAAATTAGAAATATTGCGTCCGGCAAAAGTTTCATTTCCCCACAAAAGCAAATTATCCCGCAGCAGGCGATAGTCCTTATCCGCTAAATTTTTACGCAGGACCGCGCACCAATTATAGCCGGTTCTGCAGGTTTTCTCGGCCTGACGGGGACGGCGCAGCAGCAAGCTTGCCAGCAAACCGGCGGCAAAAGCAGCGGCAACCCACAAAATATTAACAGCGTATCCGCTTTCTGATGTCTGAGTCAAAGGCTCCGTGCTGTTTTGCTGCGGTGCGGCAAAAGGATTTTCCGGCTCTGCCGCTTTTACATTTTCAGCCGGCGGATTTTCTGCCGCCGGAGTTCCCTCCACGAACACTTTTTCGGCCGGAATAACCGCTGTTTCAACTTTTTTAGTCTTTATATTATACCACGGAACTCTGATTTCCGGCAAAATCTGCTCGCCGCCTTTTTGCGGAATATACACTACTCTGGTTACTGATTGGGCGATGACTCTGCCGTCAAAAATTTTAGCCTCTAATTCCGGATTTTCCGGATATACTTTAAAGTTTTCATCATCCTGAAAACTGATTTCCGGCAGCTGAGTTTCCGCCACGCCGGAAGCTAAAATAATTATCTGGCGCGCCACGGTTTCGCCGACTTTGAACAGCGGCTTTTTTTCATTCCATAAAGCCTTTACCTTGACTTCATCCGACGGCAGCCACCATTTTGCCCCGTATTCCGCCGCAGCCGGCAGCACTTCTAGAGTTTGTGCTTTTGTATACAGCTCAACCGGTTTCTGCGTGCCGAACATCTCATCAAAATCAACATTCATCAGCTGAAACAGACTGTTTACCCCCTGATGCAGCAGCGGATGATTTGCCGCTTGGTCAAACCCCATGTAAAAACCGTTTATCTTCGCCGCAGGCAAATCCTGCTTGCCGCTTTTCTGCGGAAACATCGCATAATAAAACTTAATTTCCGTTTCGCCGTTCTGCTGTTTTACGGCCGGTTTCTGCAAAGGCTTTATAATCCAATTTTCGGCATTTACAAACTGCGGCTCCGAAGTCAGCTGCAGACCGATTTTATCTTTAATCGTCAGCACGGCATTAACTTCTTGCTGCACATACGGCTGCTGCAGATTTACGGTCAAATCAACCGAAAATTTGTTGGCTTCAGCCAGCTGATTATCGCTCTGCACCTTATTTTGAGCTTTGCCTGCCGCCGCAGCTGTCCCCTGCGGCAAAACTTTTATCTGCAGAGGCTGGCTTTTATATTTGCCGGCGCTTACCGCCGGAATTGTGACATCGCCCTCATGTTTCGGCAGCAAGCCGATATCCCAGTCGCGCTGCTCGGAGCTTTGTCCGTTTACATAGCTGATTTGTGAAGAGCTGGAGGTGGAATAAATGCTGAAATCATCCTGCAGCACGCTTAAATCCGGCTGCAGCGACGCTCCGTTTTTGCCGTCATACGATAAATTCAGATTAAAGACTTCGCCCATCGGAACTTCTGCGCTGTCTACGCTGGCTGTTAAAGTTTCAGCTGCCGCAGCGGCAATCTGCCCAAGCGCCGCCAGAGTTATCAACAAAACCTTTTTCATTATTCCCTCACTTTTAATCATTATATCTTCTCTTTGCATATTCTTTATAAATCATTGCCCGCAGCAATCCGCCTTTATCTTCCGGTATGCGGCGGAATTTCTGCATTCTGGCTCTGATTTTTTCCTGCTCTTCTGCCGATTTTTCATCATTTGTTCCAACCGACAGACCCTGCTGTTCTTCGCCGCCTTGCTGCTCTGCCGGTTTCAGCTGGGCTTCTGCCTCATTCTGTTCATTTGCCGGCTTATCAGCCGCGCCGCTTTGATTTTGCGATTGCTGGGCAGAATTTTGCCGCTCCGCCTGATTTTGCTGATTTTCAGCCGCTTGCTTTTGAGCCTCGTCTTGGGCGGGCTTGCCTTGCTGCTGTTCTTGCTCTCCGCTGCCGCCGGATTGGCTGTTTTGCTGCATTTCTTGCTGCTGCGGATTCTGCTGCTGTTCAGAGCTATTTTGCTGCTGCCCGCTTTCAGAATCTTGCTTTTTATTCTGCTGTTCCTGCTGGCTTTGCTGTTCATTTTGCTCAGACTGCTTATTTTGCTCCTGCTGTTGATTTCCGCCCTGTGATTGCTGCGGATTCTGCTGCTCATTTTGTTTTTTATTATTCTGACTCTGCTGCTGTTGATTTTGCTGTTGCTGCTGCTTTTTCAGATATTCCAAATTAAACTCAGCATCTTCAAAATCCGGCTGCTTTTGCAAAACTTCTTCATATTTTTTTATAGCCTCAGCAATTTTGCCGCTTTTAGCCAAAGCATTTCCCTGATTATACAAGGCTGTGGCATCATTTCCTTTAGCAAAATTTTCATAAGCCGCAGCATAATCTCCGTTTTTATAAGCAGCCGAAGCTTTCCATTGCGCGTCTTTAAACTGCTCAGCCGCCTCAGCATAATTTTGCTGCTTAAAATTACGCAGCGCGTTTTGATTATCATTCAAAAACCAATTAGCCTGCGCCGTCCCCATATAAAACAGGCAAAACAGCAGTGCAAGCAAAGCCCCGCGCCGGAAATAGAGCAAAATCAGCAGCGCCGGCAGCCACAGCAAATACCAGCCGCCGTCTTCCCATACAGTCTGCATATTTTGGCTCTGCTTAATTTCTTTATCCGTAACATCGTTTATTTTCTTTACCAGTTCCGCCAGATTCTGATTATAGTTCAAATACACGCCTCCGCCTTTTTCGGCAGACATTTTCAGCTTGTCTCCGGTTTTTGGGCTGACATTGATAACATTTACGCTGAATCCCTTGTCTGCAGCTGCAGCCGCGCTGGCTAAAGCCGCGTCAAAACGCTCGCCGACATCCGAAGAGATCACTATCAGGCTGCCGTTTTGCAAACCGGCGCCCGTCATCCGGCTGACTGCTAAATCTATCGCTCTGTCCAGCCGGTCGCCGTCCTGCGGCATAACATTCAGCTGCAGCGCCGCCAGCATATTGTCTATAATAGAAACATCCTCCGAAAGCGGAGTAATCATAAACGGCTCCTTACTATAAACAATAAGCCCGCTTTCTGTATTTTTCAGCTCTTTTGTTAAATCTTTTATCACATATTTAGCCCGCTCTATCCGGCTGGGCGAAACATCTTTATTCCACATTTCGCCGGACATGTTCAGCAATATCATAACCGGATTTTCCACGCTCAGCGCCGGATTTTCTTTTTTTATCCAGCTAGGACCGGCCAGCGCCAGTACTAAAAACAATGCTGCAGCCGCCGACGAAGCTCCGGATTTAGCCTCTCCGCTTTTTACCAGCAGAAAATCCAGCAGATTCTTATCGCAAACCTTATACCAAGCCGAACGAGCCGCCGCCTGCCGATATGAAAAAACATAAACCAAACAAGGAATAACCAGCCCTAACAGCCACCAAGGACGCAAAAAATGAAAATCCTGCCACCAACTCATTTTTTATTTTACCTTTCTTGACATTACCAGCAGCAATAAAAACAAAGCCAGCGCCGCTGCTGCCGGATACGGATAAAGCTCTTTAACTTCCTGAACATAGCGCCCGTCGGCGGTTCTGGGTTCCAGCTTGTCTATTTTATCATAAACCTCTTGCAATGACGCCACGTCTTTAGCCCTGAAATAATTGCCTTTTGTCTCTTTAGCCAAAGCTTTCAGGCTTTTTTCATCCAGCCCTTTATCAACCGGAATGCTGAACAGCCCGCCGAAAAATACTTCTTTATCGCTGCCTGCACCGATAGTATAAATTTTTACGCCTTCTTCTTTTGCCAGAGAAATAGCTTCCGGCAGCGACAAACTGCCGTCATTGTTTTCGCCGTCCGTCAGAAGGATAATCACTTTATTTTCCGGCTTGCCCGCCGATTCGGCTAAACTCTTCAAAGCTACGCCCACCGCATCGCCGATAGAAGTGGAATTGCCGGCCATACCGGACTCGGCGGCCCACAGCATTTCTTTCAGCGACTGCTTGTCATAAGTCAGCGGAGTTTGCAAATATGCTCTGGTGCCGAACAAAACCAGCCCCATTCTGTCGGCGGCGCGCTTGTCTATAAAATCGTCCACCACATTTTTAACAGCGGTTAAGCGGCTGTACATGCGTTTTTTATATTCAAAATCTTCTTCGCTCATGGAATTGGAAATATCCACCACCAGCAAAATATCCCGCCCCTCGTTTTTTACGGGAATCGGCTTGCCTACCCATTGCGGACGGCACAAAGCCAGCACCAGACAGCACCAAGCCAAGGCTAAAACCGCCAGACGCAAAAAGGATAACACCTGCGGCTTTAAAGTCAGCCCTCGTCCGCTTAAGGTCTTAATTTGCTGAATATCCGCCAAAAACGGAACTTTTAGAGCTTCTCCGTAAGATTTTTTGACGGCCGGCAGCAAAAAGTATATCACAAACGGCAGCAAAAGCAGCCAAGCGGCTTCGGAACAGGCAAAATGATTAGTCATAAATTAGCTCCTATCCAATTTCGGCAAAAGCCACGCAAGTTTTCAATATTCTCCGCGGCAAACAGTTCGCTGTTTTCCGGCGCATAAGGTGCGGCAACCAGCAAATCAGCCGCCTGCGCATTCAGTTTTTCTTTGGCATGCTCATTCAGAAAATCCACCCACTTCTGACCGGAATACGACACGGCTTCCGGATAGCGGCTGATGCAGATTCTCCGCAGCAGCTCCGACATCTGAACCGCTGCTGCCGCCGTATTTTCCGCCGCTTTTTTATTAAGCAGATAGCGGGCGTAAATCTTTTTGCTGTTTTTTCTGAACCACAGATAAAATTTAACCGCCGCCGCCAAGGCTATGGCTGCCGCCAGCAAATACCACCATCCTGCCGCCAAAGGCCATGGCGAAACCCCGTCTGCGGGAATATGAATATCTCTTAATTCAGGCAAATTATCCATACTGAAACCTCTCCTATTTACCATATAAATCTAGGATTTATTCTCAAAAATATCAAGTATCACTTAAAATTTTGCCACAGGCTGGCCTTATTTTTTAGGCTTGCGGGAAATAGAGTGGACAACTTTCAGCGATGCAGCGTTCGCTGCTTTGGCATTTTGCTTTTTACGAGCCGGAGTCTTGGACGGATATACCGGCTTTTTGCCGGACTGCACCGTATTGTTTGCCGCAGACTCGCGGCTTTCTGATTTTACAGACGAAGCCAGCAAATCTTCTTTTTGCGGAATCGTTACCGCCGTTTTGGGTGCAGCCACCATATTTTCTGCCGTTTTGTTCTCGTTAGCTTGCTTTTCTGCAGCCTTTGCTTCTGAGGCTTTATTTTCTGCCGTATTTGCAGCAGCTTTAGCCGGTTCCGAAACATTTTCTTTTTGTTTCAGCGCTGCATTTTCGGCGGCAGCTTCTTTTTTAGCCTCAGCGGCTTCTTTTTTCTTTTCAGTAGAAACCAGCTCGCTAGCCTTAATATTATCCACTTTTTTCACGATTCGCTTAAATTCAGCCAACTGATTGCCGGTCAAATCGTTACCGGTGGCAACTTTAGCTTTCAGCGGGTCAATTCTCTGCCCTTTACGCAAAATTTCAAAGTGCAGATGCGGACCGGTAGAACGCCCTGTACTGCCGACATAGCCGATAATTTGACCTTTTTTAACCCGTACCCCCGGACGCATTCCGGCTGCAAATTTCTGCATATGTCCGTAAGCAGTTTCATACTCCGAGTTATGGCGGATTTTGATAAAGTTGCCGTAGCCATTGACATAGCGAGCCATTTCAATAGTTCCGGCGCCGCTGGCATAAATAGCCGTGCCGCGCGGAGCAGCATAGTCTACGCCGCTGTGGAATTTGGTGGTTTTATAAATCGGGTGGCGGCGATAGCCGAACAATGAAGAAATACGGGCATTGCGCATAGCCATCGGTTTTTTATCCAAACCGGTCTTTTTGGCGCCGCCTTTTTCATCATAATAATCCGCCGTGCCGCCGCGTGGTTTATAGCGATATAACTTATGGGTACGCCCGTTTACGGTAAATGAAGCAAAAATCACATCGCCGACGCTGACAACTTCGCCGTCTGAAGCTTTGTTAACTTCATATTTTACATTAAAAGTATCGCCCTTTTTAACATCGCGCTTAAAATCTATAAGATGAGCAAACATCTGCGTCACTTTGCCGCAAAGCTTATACGGAACGCCGGCTTTATTAAGCGAAGCGCTGACATTTCCGGCTACGGTGCCTTTTATATCCTTAATTTCATAGGCAAATTTTTCTTGTTCAACCCGGGCTTCAAACTGGTCGTATTCGTTTATCTGCAAAATATATTTAGTGCCGCGCACCGGTTCAATAACCAAAGTATCCAGCGCTTCCAAAGATTTTGACTGCACATCAAAAGTCGCCGTCAATTCAATATGCTGACCGGCTTTAAGGCTGCGCGCGTCATAAACTTTTTTCAGAGTGTTATAAGCATTGGTCGCGCTTTTATTTTCCATTCCTAAGTTTGTCAGAATACCGATAAAGTTATCTCCCGGAGAAACGATAATAACACGGCGTTCTTTTTGATAGATTCCGTCAAAGCTGCCGGCCTGCTCAAACATTTTAGGTTTTGGCTGAATCGGCATTACCACAGCCGGCTGCCCGTTTTGATTCAGCCGGTATTTAACTGCAATAGCATTGTCATCGCTTAAAAGCTTTATGCTGTTGACTTGAGCATACAACACTTCAAACGGATTGTCTTTTACATCATTATAAGCCGGAGTCATAACGTCATTGCTGAAATCGTAGCTGTCATCGGCATATTTTTGCTCAGCCTCAGGCTCGCTGTTTTTATTCAGCATAGACACAAACAAAGCGCAGGTTACAGCCACGGCATATCCGGCAAGCAGAATAGTCTCTATACGGCGGCGGCGCACTTTTTTTCTTAAATTTGTAAACCCAGGCATCACAATTCCAATTCAACAATGAGGGAATGATGATATATTTTGAGCTTTATTGCAAGTAGATAATGGAGTTATACCATTAAAAGCCCTATTTTTCCACAAGATAAAAATTTTTTTCAAAAAAATAAAAAAAGTTCTTGCATTCTAAATTTTTATCCTATATAAGTGTTTTTGTCGTTGGGGGCGTAGTTCAGTTGGTTAGAATGCATGCCTGTCACGCATGAGGTCGCGAGTTCGAGCCTCGTCGCTCCCGCCACTAAAGAAGCCTTGTTGTTTTAACAGGGCTTTTTTGTTTTTTTAAACTAGCTGCTTCTATTGCAAGCTTCAAAGAATAGAAAAGCCCCTGTTCTCAAAAAAATAATCTTTACTTTTAATCATTATTTAATTAAAATATATAGCAGATAGGCGATAGTCTGTCTGGGAATATGAATATAAAATAAGAGGAAAGAAAGATGAAAAATAAGCAATCCAAAGGTCTCTCTCTCTCTCTCTGCAAATCCTGAACATCTGATTAAAGGCGCTTTTTCTGCCGTTCAGCACGTTTTTGCAGGGTTTGGCAGAAAAAATGATACTTTCGG
>CAVKTH010000041.1:0-3606 GCA_963659495.1 Bacteroidaceae bacterium
CATCGCTCCGGGTGAGGGGTATAACAAACACTACAACAAGCACTAAAGCAGCGCCCCTAGCACCAGTCATTCTAGGTCTTGTACCTAGAATCTTGTGGAAACAAGGCACTAACTTAGTCAATAAATTAGCCTTATTATTAAATAAGTGCTGGTTGAGAGAAGATTCTTGGGATAAACCCAAGAATGACTGGTGCCGGGGACGCGGGTTCTCTCCGGCAGCAAGTAAACAAAGAAGCGTTGCTTTCAGCAACAAGGTCATGGATACTCGTCTGCCACAGCCTGCGGGGTGTGGCGACAAGTATGACGTTTCGGGTTGTGGATTAAAACGCTTACTTTGTGCCTTTTACACGTTCTTTAAGTACCCCTCACCCGACGCCAAGGCGTCACCCTCTCCCTCACGGGGCGAGGGTTCTGGATTGCTTCGCTCCGCTCGCAATGACGCCGTTAGTAACGGCGAGGGATTGCACCGCCCTTGGTGCGATAAGATACTAGGCACAGGGCCTAGTATGACGGGTGCTAGAGGCGCAAATTCCTTTGGCAGAAGTATGATAGAAATGCTCGGCGTTCTTGCTATTATCGGCGTGTTGAGCGTGGGTGGGATTGCCGGTTATTCGCAAGCTATGGAAAAGTACAAAATGAATAAAGCTATAGGCGATTATAATCAGCTTATTTTCGGATTATTGGAGCATGAAGCCGACCTTAAAAAATTAGCTACCGGCGTGGCGGGCGGCGGCACATCGTTAATTAACTATGTGGACTCTGCCGGACTGGTTCCGCAAAATTGGCAAAAATTAGGAGATTCCGTCATATCCGATGCTTACGGCAATCACATTCAGATATTTGTACATGAATATGGGAAGCTGGTTATTGATTTTTATTTAGGCGGATTTGAAGCCGGAGATGATAAAGTTTGGCGAAAATCCAAAGCTTTTAATCCCAAACTCTGCCGCGAAATTTTCAGCAATGTTGCCGCTCCTTTGCATTCAAACTTAGAAAAAGCATGGATATATGGTTCAAGCGCCAGTTTTTTCGGCGATAAATTCTGCAGTAAAAACGTAACCTGCCTGCGGGATATAACGCTGCAGCAAATTAAAGACGCTTGCTATTCTTGTGAAAAAGAAAAATACTGCGCTGTGGTATTTTGGTTTTAAGCTGCTATTTATAGGAAACAGACGTACGGTAATGGCTGCGGGTAATCGCCATTGCCAAAGCGTCTGACGCATCGTTATTTTTCGGCTTGCAGCCCGGAAGCAGAATTTTAACCATGGTTTCAACCTGATTTTTATCGGCATGCCCGACCCCGACCAGCGCTTTTTTAACCTTGGTCGGGTCAAATTCAAACAGCGGCAGATGATAATGACCGGCTGCCAGAATAACCACGCCGCGCGCCATGCTTAATTTAAGCGAAGTTTCCGGATTGGAGTTAAGAAAAGTTTTTTCAATCGCCGCTTCAACCGGCTGATAGTTTTCAATAACTTCGCTTAAGGTGTTGAAAATTATATCAAGCCGCTCTTCTATAGGCATTTTCGGAGAAGTAGGAATAAAACCGTCCGCAACGTATTGCAGACGGTTTGCATTCACTTCAATAACCCCCCACCCCGTGGAGGATAAGCTCGGATCCAGCCCCAAGATGCGCATTATTCCTCGCCGGCCAGCTGAGCCATAACATCTTCGGCAATATCCGCATTGTGGTAAACATGCTGAACGTCTTCGTCATCTTCCAAAGCGTCAACAAATTCCAAAAACTTACGGGCGCTGTCAACATCTTTAATTTCAACTTTAACAGTTGGTTTCCAGTCCAAACGAGAAGCTGACGGAGTGCCGTATTTAGCTTCTAAAGCACCGGTAACAGCCGATAAATCATCAGGCAAAGTTTCAATTTCATGATAGTTTTCATCAGAAACAACTTCGTTAGCGCCTGCTTCCAAAGCAGCTTCAAACATTTCATCAGCGCTGGCGACAGAAGCCGGATACTGAATATAGCCGATACGTTCAAAGTTGAAAGCAACCGAGCCGTTTTCGCCCATAGCGCCGCCGCGTTTGCCGAAAATGGTGCGGACGTTGCCGGCGGTACGGTTTTTGTTATCGGTCAAAGCTTCTACAATCACAGCAACTTTACCGGAAGAAAAGCCTTCATAGCGCATAGAAACAAAGTCTGCGCCGCCGGCAACGGTAGTAGCTTTGGCGATAGCGCGTTCAATGTTGTCTTTCGGCATGCTTTCGGCACGGGCAGCCTGAATAGCCAAACGCAAACGAGGGTTTTTATCCGGCTCAGGCAAACCGCTTTTAGCGGCAACGGTAATTTCACGGGCTAATTTAGCGAAAACGCGCGCTTTTTTAGCATCTTGTGCGCCTTTTCTGTACATAATATTCTTAAATTGGGAATGTCCTGACATTCTTTAATCTCCTCAAAAACTTGATTCTTTATGGCATTTTTATAGCCTAACAGCGTAAATTTTCAAGTTTTTTTTGCAAAAAAACACAAATTATTGATTATCGTCCGCCAATTCTACCTTAGTCAGCAGAAAATCCGGCGTGCGGCGGCCAAAAGTATGGAACTTGCGCATTAAGCTCATCGCCTCGCTGTCTTTAGGATTTCCCTCGTGTTTATCGGCATTTCTGCGGCGCTCGCTGCGCTGGTCGCGGCGGTTTCGGCGCTCCGGACGAGCTGTGGTTTCGGCAGGCGCTTCAACCGGTTCTTCCGCCGCCGGTGCAGCCTGTTCATCGGCTTTAGGCGCATTTTCCGCCTCTGCCGGTTCAATTTGCACAGCCTCTTGTTCTTTAGCGCGGTCTACTTTAATTTCGGCCGGAGTTTTCAGAATCTTATCCAAAATATCCTGCGTTTCTTTGGAGCGGCGGTTCGTAAACACAATGTTCTGCTTATCGGCAGGCAAAACTTCCAAAACCTGTTCCAAATTAGCCAGCTGGTGCAGTTTTTTGATGAGGTTGATATCATCAACCACCAAAATATTGATATTTGACAAATCAACTTTCTCTTCTTTCAGCAAATCCAGCAGCAAGTTCGGAGAGGCAATAATTACATTAGCTTCTTCGTCAGTATTTTCTTCATTATCCGTAAGCGTGGCTTCGCTGATTTCGTGATATTTGTTAAACACGGCAAAACGGTCAGAAACAATTACCGACTGCTTGGAGTTGGCGGTAATTACCAAAATATTCTGCGCCTCATGACGGGCGATAATATCTATCAGCGGAAACACATAGGAGCAGGTTTTGCCGCAGCCGGCCGGAGCAATGGCAAACACGTCTTTTCCCGCCAAAATAGACGGTATTACATCGGTCTGCACAGTAGTAGGCGCCAAAATTCCGGCTTCGTTAATCGCTTTTATAGTGGTTTCGCTTAAACCTAATTCTTTAAAATCCATTTTTTCCTCTTTTATATATTAAACTTCCGGTACAGAAACTTTTGTCTGTTTTTCAGGCGGCACCGGCGTTTGCTCGGCGCGGTTAATTTTTTTGCCGGCCAGCACATCCTTGATTTCTTCGCCGGTTAAGGTTTCATATTCCATTAAAGCCTGAGCCAAAGTTTCCAGCTCTTTATCATTTTCCTTTAAGATTTTTGCAGCCTCGCTATGAGCATCCGTAACT
>CAVKTH010000041.1:3616-15158 GCA_963659495.1 Bacteroidaceae bacterium
CTAAACGCTTGATTTCCGAATCCACCAGACGGGCGGTTTCTTCACTCATATTTTGATTTTGCGTAACGCTGCGGCCAAGGAAAACTTCATTAGAATTTTCAACATACATTACCGGCCCCAAAACATCGCTCATACCCCACTCCGTTACCATAGCGCGGGCTAAATTAGTAGCAGCGGCAATATCGGAAGATGCGCCGGATGTCACTTTATCATAGCCGAATTTCAGCTCTTCGCTGACCCGTCCGCCCATGCAGATAATCAGGCGAGACAGCATTTTAGCGCGGGTATAGGAATATTGGTCTTTTTCCGGCAGCTGCTGCACCATGCCCAAGGCACGCCCTCTCGGAATAATCGTAGCCTTATGGATAGGATCTGTTTCTTTAACATGCAGCGAGCAAATAGCATGGCCGGCTTCGTGATAGGCCGTAAGTTTCTTTTCCTGCTCGTCCATGGCCATAGACTTGCGTTCGCTGCCCATCAGCACCTTATCTTTGGCGTTGTCAAAATCCTCGGCCGTAACTTTGCGTTTGTTTCGGCGGGCAGCCAGCAAAGCGGCTTCATTAACCAAATTAGCTAAATCAGCGCCGGAAAACCCCGGGGTTCCGCGGGCTACAACCGACAAATCCACATCACGCGCCAGCGGCACTTTGCGGACATGCACATTCAAAATCGCCTCACGTCCTTTAACATCCGGATTGCTGACCGTAACCTGACGGTCAAAGCGTCCCGGACGCAGCAAAGCCGGATCCAAAACATCCGGACGGTTGGTGGCGGCTATCAGAATTACATTTTCATTGGGTTCAAAGCCGTCCATTTCCACCAACAGCTGGTTAAGTGTCTGTTCGCGTTCATCGTTTCCGCCGCCTAAACCGGCGCCGCGGTGACGTCCTACCGCATCTATTTCATCAATAAACAGCAGACACGGCGCATTCTTTTTGGCTTGGGCAAACATGTCGCGGACGCGGGAGGCGCCGACACCGACAAACATTTCTACAAAGTCTGAGCCGGAAATAGAGAAAAACGGCACATTTGCTTCTCCGGCCACAGCCTTAGCCAGCAAAGTTTTACCGGTTCCCGGAGGTCCGACCAGCAAAACGCCCTTTGGAATTTTACCGCCCAAACGCTGAAACTTTTGCGGATCTTTCAAAAAATCAACAATTTCTTCAAGCTCTTGCTTAGATTCGTCGGCTCCGGCCACATCATTAAAAGTAACGCGCTTGGTATTTTCTATCAGGCGGGCGCGCGACTTGCCGAAACTCATGGCTTTGCTGTTTCCGGCGCTGGCTTGGCGCATAAAGAAAATCCAAACCCCGACCAGCAAAATCATCGGAAACCAAGAAATAACAATGCTCCAAAACGTATCGCCGGAAGTATCCTGAGGCTTAGCGTCTACTTTTACATTGTTAGCCAGCAGAGTATCAACCGTGGTCGGGCTGTACGGAGTATAAGTAATATACTTTTTGCCGTCTGCAGCCACGCTGAAAATTTCGGCGCCGGACATCGTCACGCTGGCGATGCGTTTCCCTTTTACTTCATTCATAAAATCAGAAAATGCCAGATTTTCATAGCTGGAGGAAAAATTTTTATTTTCCATAAAACTCATCATAAAAGAAAGAGCAACAAAGGCTACAAGCCAGATAATTGCGTTTTTTCCAAATTTCATTTGTCTTCCTCAAAAATATTTATTCGCCTTTATATATAGGTTGAAAAAAGAGAAAACTCAAGACTTTTCTAAGTTAATCACACCTATTCGCGGTTTGGATTGCGGCTCTTGAACACGCCGTTTTCATAGCCCTGAATATTTTTTGCTGTTTCAGCCATTTCCAGACGTTTTAAAGCCAGCGCCACATATTTGCGCTCCCGCTCAATTCCCAAATAACGGCGCCCCAGTTTTTTGGCGGCGACCGCTGTGGTGCCGGAACCTAAAAACGGGTCAAAAACCATATCTCCTTCATTGCTTGACGCCAAAATCAGCTTGGCAATCAGCTTTTCAGGCTTTTGGGTGGGATGCTCGGTATTTTCAGCCATAGACCAAAAAGGAATCGTGATATCCGTCCAGATGTTTGACGGCGCCGTATAGCGGATTTTTTGACCGTTTTCTTCCTGCCAGTCTTTGGGAGTGCCTTTGTTGTCGCGGTACGGAGCCAAAACCTGACGCTGCATTTTTACGGCGTCAAGATTAAAAGTAAACTCATCCGATTTTGTATAGTACCAAATATCTTCCAGACAATTTTTCCAGTTATCGGCAGCCGCCCTGCCCTTATCCCGCTCCCATGAAATACGGTTGCGCAGCTTAAAATATTTTCCGGCGACCAAAGGAATTACAATAGAGCTTTGCCAATCCGAACATATATACAGGCTGGCGTTTGGCTTGAGAATCCGCACCACCTTGGACAGCCACTTATCCAGCCAATTTTTATACTCTGAAAAATCCATCTGCTTAAAAGTGCTTTTGCCGAAATTCTTAGTCAGATTATACGGCGGGTCGGCAATCATCAAATCGGCGAAATTATCCGGAATATAGCTCAGCGCCCGCATTGTATCCTGCCAAACCACCGCATCGCACAAATTTTGATTTTTTGACGATAATTTTACGGCTTGTTTAGCATATCTGGCTTCCTCGCGCGGAGTAAGCGTAATGGTTTTGTTGCGCGGCGCCGGTTTTGCTGTCACTGTTCTTCACCAAACAACGAATTAACTAATTCTGAAATATTTTTTACCGCCTGTTCGGCCTCGTTTCCGCTGGCTTTTACTTTAATGCGGCTGCCTTTGGAAGCGGCAAGCATCATCAGCCCCAAAATAGAGGAACCGTCAACTTCCTGCCCGTCTTTTTCCACCATAACTTCAGCATCCAAATCAGCAATGCACTTTACAAAAGCAGCGGCTGCTCTGGCGTGCAGGCCTTTTAGATTTTTGATTTCCAATTCAACCGAAGCGTCGCTCATTTTCCGCTCCCGTTCAAAAGCTGAGAAGCCACATTGATATATTTTTTGCCGGCTTCCTGAGCGCAGACAACGCATTCACTCAGCGGCATGCTTTGGCGGGCAGACGCCAATTTTATCAGCATCGGCAGATTGGCTCCGGCAATCACGTCAAAATTGCCGTGTCCGATAACCGACATCGCCAAATTAGACGGAGTGCCGCCAAACATATCGGTAATCAGCAAAACGCCGCTGCCGCTGTCCGCACCTTTGGCTTTTTGCAAAATTTCCTGACGGCGCTCTTCCATATCGTCCTCCGGACCAATGCAGACGCACTCAACATTTTCCTGCTTGCCGACAACATGTTCCATTGCCGCCACAAATTCACGCGCCAGATTGCCGTGTGTTACAAATACCAGTCCAATCATTTTGAAGCTCCGCCGGTCCAAACTTTTACGGCGCCGAAAGACTTCAGAACTTCTTCTTTGCTTTTGGCTTTAAACAGCTCGTCGGCACGGGTTCTGCGTCCGTTAAATTCAATTTCTTCAACGTTTTCAACCGGCACGCCGTAAACGCGTTCAACCATATCGGCTTTCATTTCCACAATCATCACGAATTCTGCCTCGGCCAGCACGCCTTTAGTTTCATCGTCTATATTATCCAAAATAATGGCGCGGCGTTCATCACGCTTCAGCAACGCCGTCTTTTTGCCGTCAAATTCCAAAACAGGCTCTTGCGGAGCGCCGTCGCGGGCATCAATAAAAACAGCCAGTTCGCCGTATTTATTTTCTATAATTTCAAAGAAGTCTTGCTTTTCCATAAGCGTATAATATTGATTTTCCATGATATATCCTCAAAAATCTTAACAAATTTGTTTTATCATAGTATACTTTTTCAAAAAAGTAAATCGTAACTTTCAGGTTGTTAGCGAACTGCGCCGTTTTTTTGCAGCGAAGCTTTTAAAAGCTTTTTCATTTCGGCGGAATACGAACGCTTCGGCTTTTTAGAATCCGCATTTTTCCGAGACGCCGCCGTTTTCATTTTAATCTCAGTCAGACGGGCGGTCTGTCCGGACTTTTTCAGAATCAGCTCAGCCGTGGCGTTTTTAGACATTTTCTGCTTGCCGACTTTAGCGGCGTCGTCCATAGTCAGCCCTTTGACTTTTTTGCGGTTTGTCGTCTCGTTGATTTTCTTTACGCCTTTAACTACCGCCCCGGTGTTGTGTTTGGTAATATGCCCTTTAAGCCCGACTTTTTTGGCGACATTCTCTTCAAATGACTGTTCGCGCAGGCGGCGCGGATTATAAATGGCATCCTGCATTCTGTTTGCATAGTCATCGTTGGTCATTTTAGTAATTCCGGATTTGCGAGAAAGCGTATCTGACTGCTGCAAGGCGTTGAGCTTGCCGGCGTTTTCTTCCATGCGCTGATTGGCGATATTGCTGCGCTGGTCAATAAAATGCCGTTCGGAAGAGGTCAGAGAATTAAGCAGAGTCGTGTCATTATTGGAGGCGTCATTGGCGTTCATTTCCAGCTCGCGCAAGACTCTTATCGCCTCTTCATCCATAGCGCCGTCGTTATCGTCCTCTTCTTCATCAAACGGATTGCGGACTTTCTTGCGCAGGCTTTTCAGACTCGGAGAAAGCTCGCCGAGTTTGGCTTTTCCGGCTTTTGCCTGATAGCGGTTAGCCTCCTGCGCGTCTATACGCAAAGACAAACGCTCATCAGGAACCGAGCCTTTTTTATTCCAATCCAAAACTGTTTTATTTGTACCTGTCTGCGCTTCATCCATATTTTTAATCCTTTGTTCTTATTTTATATATTCAAACTCAGATTGCAACCCTATTTTACAGTATAGGTCACCATAACCGAACCGTCATAAAAAATCAGCGGAGAAACGGCCAGAGTCTTGTTATCGTCGCGCAGCAAATTAAAGCGCCGCCCCAGACGGATATTCTCCAGCATGCTGTTTTTAAACGAATCCCAGTCATTGACATTTGAAAAGAACAGTTTCTGCAAGCCGATAACTTCTTCAATTTTAGGCTCATCCTGCAGCTTATCAAAGTCCAGACTCCAAAGCTTCAGATAGGCGCGGTTATAAAATTTCAGGCGGCGGTTAGTGCCGAAGATGATAACCGAATCGTTCAGATTATCCAAAATATTCTGCTGCATAGAGGTCAAATCATTAAGCCGGCGCATAGTCGCCAAACGGTCGGAAACATCTTCAAACGCAAAAATAACCCCGTTCGGATGCGGAGTCCGCAGCCGTCTGATAGTCCGTCCGTCCGGCAGATGCAGCAAATCTTCTTTAGTTTCCAGCAGGCTGCCGAAAACGCTCATTTCTTCTTGTTTATAATTTTTGATATCCGGCACCGGCGGCAGCATTTTCTTTTCCCGCACTTCCTCCAAAAACTGCAGATAGGACGGAGTTTTTTCTAAAAATTCATTTTCCAAATTCCATAAGTTTTTGAAAGAAGCGTTATAAAAGTAAAGCTTTGAACGGTCGTCAAAAATAGCAAAAGCCGTACCCAAAGCGCCCAAAATTTCCAAGTGGTTGTTTTGATTTATTTTAAAGCTGCGCTTGGCTTTTTCCAAAGCAGTGTTATCCACCAAATAGCCGACAGTTCCGATTTTATCCAGCATATCGCCGGCATAATACGGATTTTCGCGCAGTTCAAAATTAAACAGCTCGCCGCCGCGCACGATTTTGAGGTTTTTCTTTTGCATTTTTTTGCTTTTCTGCGCCGAAGCCGCCAAGTTATAGGCCACTTTTTCGCCCTTGCCGTTGCAGATTTCCACCTGATTTTTAAGCACGTCTTTTTTATTTTTTATTCCGGCGAACTCCAGATATTTTTTATTTACAGAAAGCAGGTGCAGATTTTCATCGCGCAGCCACAGCGGATAGTCTACGCCGTCTATCATTTGCTCCAGACGCCCGCAGGCGGCTTCCACCTCGTTTTTTTCGGCAGAAAGTCCGGCAATCCGCGCGGTTTCGGACGAAACATCCCTAAACCAGACAATGTCGCAATATAAATTATTATCGGCGCCGTTAATGCGGTTGCCGTAAACGCAGATGCTGCGTCCCGAATTTTTGAGATGCAGCATATCTTCAAAGAACCGCCCCTCCTGCTGCAGCAGGCTGACATATTTTTTCAAAAGCTTAGCATCGTCCTTATTAAAAGAATCCGTCACATCGGCAAATGAAGCGGCGGTTCCGTCGGCTAAATTAAGCATAACCGCCAGACGGCGCGAACATTTTTCCATAATTTCTTTTTGCGGGTCTTTAACTTTTTGGTCGGGATAGACAAAGCAGAAATAGCCGTCTTTAGCCGCATACAGCACCTCGTTGCAGCGCTCGCGGTCGCGCCGGATAAAATATATTTTATGCTTATACTTATGTATTTTTATCTGCAGGGCGGCTATAATTCCCAGCATTGCAAAAACCAGCAGCAAACTAATAAAAACTATATCTCGCAATATTAAAGCATTCATCACAAAATCTTCTTTACAAAAAAAATGTTTGTCTTATTACTTATTTTATAGTAAATAAACACAAACAAATAGGCAATTTATTTTTTTTAAAGGTTGATAACTATGTTTACATTGGCTTTTGACACTACCGCTGACTGCTGCTCTATCGCGCTTTTAGAGGATAATAAGGTTGCGGCTGAGTTTTCGGAAGAAATGGATTTCGGACAGGCTGAAACCTTGTTGCCGCAAATTCAAAAAATGCTGCAGGAAAAGAATCTGCAATTTTCGGATATAGGGCTTTTGGCGGTCTGCATCGGCCCCGGCTCGTTTACGGGCGTCCGCTCGTCTATTGCCGCCGCCCGCGCTTTCGGCTTGGCCTGCCCGAATTTGAAAGTTACCGGCGTTTCGGCCTTTGAGGCTTATGCTCATTCTTTGGATATGTCAGAGCTTTCGGACTATAACGCCGTGATTATAGAAACCAAGCGGGCCGACTTTTATTTTCAGCTGTTTAACGGGCGCTTAGAAAAACTGTGCGATGCCGCCGCCCTGCCCTATGAAGAAATCATCAGCCGTTTAAAAGGCAAAACCGTAACCCTTATCGGCAACGGCGTAGAGCGCTTTTTAGACCGTCCGAGCGGGCTGGTGCTGCACGCCATCCGCATGGATAAAACCGCCTCTGTTGCCGATTTAGCGGCCTGCGCGCTGCAAAAATATAAGGCTAAAAAACTCAACTATCCTAAGCCGCTTTATTTACGCGCGCCGGATGTTTGTGTAAAATCTTAAAAATTATATGGATATATTCAAAATAAAAGTGTATCTAAAAAGAAAATGTTTAATTTGTAATTGTAATGTGAGGTTAAAGTGACTAGATCTGAATTAGTAGAAAGAATTGCGGCTAAAATGCCGAATCTGACTTTGAAAGACATTGAAAATATTGTGAATGTTGTGTTTAATAAGCTGACTTCTGCTTTAGCAGACGGCGACCGCGTAGAAATCAGAGGCTTCGGCGCATTTTCGGTCAGAACCAGAAATCCGCGTGTTGCCATCAATCCAAAAAACAAGACCCGCGTCAATGTTCCGGCCAAAAATATCGTTCACTTCAAAACCGGTAAGGAACTGCACGACAGACTGAACGCCGAATAAGCACACTTCCCTTAATCAAGGAGGCTGAAATATGAAACTTTTACATTATCTGCTGGAAATTCCTTTTGCCATTATTGCTATATGGGGAATCTATAACGCTCAGGTGGCTGAAGACAAGCTTGTTTTGTCGCTGTGGCCGCTGGATAGTGAAGTTCATGTAAACACAAAATTGCTGCTGTTCGGCTTTTTGCTTTTTGGCTACCTGTGGGGAAAAATAAACTCTTGGTTTGGCTCGGCCCCGATGCGCCGCGAGCTTAAACAGCAGCGCAAAGCTAACAAGGCGCTGAACAAAGAACAAGAAAAGCTTAATGAAACCGTCAGCGGTCTAAAACAGAATATCGCCGGTTTAGAGCAGCAGGCAAAAGCTTCGGCCGATGCACAGAAAGCCGCCGCTGACGAACAGAAAGCTGAAAAAGCAAAGCAGCGCTGGCTGTTTTTGAAAAATATGTTTTCACGAAAGGGAAATAAATGAACTGGCTGACAGAAATCGTTCGTCCGAAAATCAAAAAAACGACGCCTAAAGAAATTGCCGACAACTTATGGGTTCGCTGCCCTAACTGCAATCAGATGCTGTTTTCTAAAGAGCTGAAGGATTCGCACTATGTCTGCACAGCCTGCGGTCACCACCTGCGCTTGTATGTAGAAAAGCGCTTTAAGCTTTTGTTTGACGATGAAAAATATACTTTGGTGGATTTGCCGGCAGTTCAGGATGACCCGCTGAAATTTAAAGACATTCAAAAATACAGCGACCGCCTGAAAAATAACCGTAAAAAAACCGGCTGCGAAGACGCTATTCAGGTTGCCCGCGGCAAAATCGGCAGCATAGACAGCGTAGTTGCGGCCATGGACTTTTCTTTTATGGGCGGCTCTATGGGCATTGCTGTAGGCGAAGGCATTGTAAAGGCTGCAAAAATAGCCCTGCAAAATAAAGAGCCGCTGATTACGGTTGCAGCTTCCGGCGGCGCGCGCATGCAGGAGGGCATGCTCTCGCTGATGCAGATGGCGCGCACTACGGCCGCTATCAATGAGCTGAAAGAAGCAGGGATTCCGTTTATTTCTATATTGACCGACCCGACAACCGGAGGCGTTTCAGCTTCTTTTGCCATGCTCGGCGATGTAAATATTGCGGAAAAAGGCTGCTTAATCGGTTTTGCCGGCCAGCGCGTGATTGAGCAGACTATTCACGAAAAATTGCCGGAGGGCTTCCAGCGCGCCGAATATTTGCTGGAACACGGCATGGTGGATATGGTGGTTGACCGCGCCCACATGAAAGAAGAACTGGTAAAAGTTTTAAGCGTTCTTACCGCCAATATCAAAAAATAACATAATACTTGCCCCCTCACAAAATTTAAGACAGCGAAAGCTGTCTTTTTTGTTGACAAAATTGTCTATGAGCGCTATATATAAAATATCAATTTATAATTATTTAAATTTTTGACATATGGATTATAAACTTTTTCACAAGAGCGGTCTTTTGCTTTTACAGAAAGGCGGCAAGTTTAGCGTGTTTAAGGGTTCTTGCAGCGATGACAATGTTGAGATTCATCCGCTGGGAGAGCTTGTGAATGTTTCAAATATCCGCATTGAGGAGAAAGCCGGGTTGATTTTTTCAGCAAAAGGTCTTTTTACTCTCAGCGGTAAAAAAGTTTCTAACTTCACAGGGACTCAGTTCAACCTCGTCAAGCTTGCCGGCAGATGCTGCTATCTGATTGCAAGCACCGGCAACAGCTTTGGCTATGATGTTCTGCTGTGGGACGGAGAAGCAATCAGATTGGATACCGGCACCGAAAAGTATGCTGTTTCCAGCCGTTATGCGGCTGTTGCAGACAACGAAAATTGGCGTATCTACAGCCGTTTCGGCGAAGAAGTCAAGCTGGCCTATCCTATTGCCAAGTCCGATAACCTGTTCTTGGGCGACAGCCTTGCTGTTTGCGGCACAGCCGGCAAATACCGCATGTATTCGCTTAGCAACAAGTCGCTGCTGTGCGATAACAAAAACCTGATTGTCTGCAGTCCGACAAAGCCTTTTGCTTTGTGTGCTGAAATGTCCGGTCAGCGGGTTGACGCGTTTTACAACGACGGCTGGAACAAGTTTGAGGATGTGGAAAAATTCTGCATTCTGGACGACAAGCTCGGTCTTTTTGCCTTACGCAAAGGCGGCAAGTATTTCATATATAACTACGAGGGAATGCTTGAGCCAGAGTTTGCCGAGAAATATCCAAACGGAGTTGACTTTGTCGCTTCGGATAACGGTATTTTGCTGGTAATTGACGGTGAAATTGCTGACGGCACAACAGTAAACTTCCATGAAAAAGTTACTGTTCCGCGTGTTCAGAAAAAACACCGCAAAAAGTAAAAATCAAAAAAGAATCGGTATTTTATATACCGGTTCTTTTTTTATACCCTCCCCAAACTAAAACACTCCGCCGCATTGGGGTACGGCAGAGTGTAGATATAATTAGGATTTTTTTATTTTGTTTATTTATTTTATGTCTTTCATCACCTCCTTATAAGAATTTGTTATCAATAACATTCCCAACAATGTTTATAACCTGTACACATATCGCTGCCATCTGGATTTTTTACCTTTCTATATCTGTATTTTTTACCATAAGTCTTTTCACAATATTCACCAGCCTCATAATTAGCACCTCCTATCGTACCACTAGGACAAGAACGAGCGTCATAATCAAAACAAATACCATCTCCGCAACGACCGGCAACTCTCCCCCAAAAACCATAATTTTCACACATATCATAATAGACACCAATCCATGGAGATGTGTAATATTCATAATATCCACTATCTGCCGGACATCTTGTACTTGTATTGCAAGGTCTTTTTAACATATCATCAATCTCTTCTTTTATAAAACTATACGACCAACAACTATACCCGCTCGGGCATGTTTTAGCGGTACACTTGCCGCATACAGCTTCTCCCGAATAGCCATTACTAGCATAGTTCCAGCCCTCGCTGCCTGTATTTCCGCAGGCGCTGACGCTGCTGTATTTTGTAGAATACCCGTCTGAGCAAGTTCTTGCCGTGTAGTCGCATTTTCCGCAAATTTTCTCGCCGGAATATCCGTTGCTGGCATAGCTTGCGTTATAGCCGCGCCGTTCGCTGCAGCTTGTCAGTCCGGCTGTATATCCGCTAGCGCAGCTTTTTGCTGTGTAATTGCATTTATTGCAAGCCAACTCCCCGGCATATCCGTTGCTGACTAAAATAGCCGTGTAGCCTTGGCGCTCGCTGCAGCTTGCCAGACCTGCTGTATAACCTCCGGCACAGCTCTTTGCTGTGTAGTCGCATTTGCCGCAGACCTGCTCGCCGGAAACTCCGTTTCGGGAATAATCCGAAGTATATCCCTGTTTTTCCGGACAGCTGGCCAAGCCCACCGTATAGCCGCTTTCGCATGGCTTTATGGTATATTTGCACTTGCCGCAGACGCTATATCCGACATAGCCGCTGCTTGAATAACTTGCCGTATAGCCGGCTTTTTCTGCGCATGTGGTTAAGCCTGCCGTGTACCCGCTCGGACAGGTTTTCGGCGTAACTTTATAGCAGCCTCCGCAGCTTACGCAGAGTAAGTTATTATCTTCGGCTTTCTTTTTACAGCTTTCAGCATCTGCAAATATATTATTGTCTTCGGTCTTGCAGCGCCGGTAATAGCACATGTTTTGTTTATATGTAGTTTCGCAGGCGCCTAGACCGTTTCGGGCTTCAGCTTCCGATTTATACATACATCCGCTTCCGTTTGGATTCTGCTTAAATCCTGTTGTTTTACTGGTGCCGCAGCTGCCGTCCGGCAAAAAGCAAATCTTTGCCTCCGCCGCGGTTGCGAATAGGCAAAGAAATGCTAATATTGACATTGCTTTAATTGTACATGTGTTAAAAGCACTAAGCCATCGTCTCCGACACCAATCCGAAACGTCATACTTGTCGCCACACCCCGCAGGCTGTGGCAGACGAGTATCCATGACTTTGTTGCCAACGGCAACGCTTCTTTG
>CAVKTH010000042.1:0-15139 GCA_963659495.1 Bacteroidaceae bacterium
CTGGCAACAAGGCACTAACCTAGTCAATAAATTTGCCTTATTATTGCATAAGTGCTGGAAACGCGCGTTTAGTGTCTTTTGCACATTCTTTAAGTACCCCTCACCCGACGCCAAGGCGTCACCCTCTCCCTCAAGGGGCGATGGTTCTGGATTGCTTCGCTGCGCTCGCAATGACACCGAAAGAACCAACATCGCATTTAAGGGTTTGGATGTCGTGCGTCAATACGCCGCACTTTTGGAGCGACGTGTACAACGAGGTACACGAGCGAGAAAAGCGCTAGTAGTGACCCGACAGGCAAACCCGCTAGGGCGAAGCATGATTGAAATGCTCGGCGTGCTGGCGATTATCGGCGTATTATCCGTCGGCGGGATTGCTGGATATTCCAAAGCCATGGAGAAGTGGAAAATTAACAAAGCCATGGATGAATATACTCATATAATTTTTGGGTTGCTGGAGCATAGCTCGGACATAAAAAGAAATAATGCGCAAACTGATTTAGTTGACTTAGCGCAATCGCTGAACTTAATTCCGAATAATTGGCAGCGGCAATCTGCTCGGCAAGTTTCGGATGGTTTAGGCAATCTGATACAGCTGTTTTTCACTCCCGGCAATATGTACGGCGCCTCTGAAGCGCGGATAACCTTTGATTTTTACCTCGGCGGAACCCGCATACAAGATAAAAAAGAAGTTTCAGACGCCTTTTCTTCCAGCCTATGTTTTGCCCTATACAGAGATTTTGCCCAGCAGCTGCATCCAATCATCTACGAATCGCAGCTATACCGTACCGGCAGCAGTAAAAACGCCACCTATTACGGCGATGCCTATTGCGGAGGCAAAATTCCCTGCCTGAAAGATTTGTCTTTAGCAGAAATGGACAGGCTCTGCAAAACATGCAGCAAGGGCAACGAAGCCTGCTCTTTAAGCTTTACCTTTTGACTAGCAAACAGTCAGATACAAAAAAGGCTCTTCAAATGAAGAGCCTTTTTTATAATTGGTGCTCTGAAGAGGACTTGAACCTCCACGGGAGACCTCCCACATGCACCTGAAGCATGCGCGTCTACCAATTCCGCCACCAGAGCATCTTGACAGCAAAACATATAGACGCTTTTTTTTCTCCTGTCAAGAAGTTTTTACCGTTTTTTATTTATCTATTCTTGTGCTTATATTTTGCACTAGATAATACTTATCTTTAATTTGTTATAATCATTCAGTTAAACAGCGTTTTGATATCATAAATTCCGTATGCGTCCAAGAGCAAGGCCGTACCTAGCGCCACGCGATACAGTACAAACGGGAAAAACGACCATTTTTTCAGCCATTGCATCAGCACAAATATTGCCAGCAACGAAAAGCCGAAAGAATACAGCACGCCGTCGCACGCCGTTAAAATCAGCGCCATATCGCCGCTTTGCCAAATTTCATAGCCCTCAGCCAAACCGGCGGCAATAATAGTTGGAATAGACAGCAGCATAGAAAATTTAGCGGCTTCGCGGCGTTCCAGCCCCAAAAATCTGCCCATAGTAATGGTAATGCCGGAGCGGCTGGTCCCTGGAAGCAGCGCCAAGCATTGCGCCAAGCCGATTAAAACCGCGTCTTTTACTTCCAGATTGCGGATTTTCAGCGCCGTCAGCGACATTCTGTCAATAACCCACAGCAGCAGGCCGTACAGAAGAATATTCCAGCCGATAAGCTTGGTGCTGCGCAGCTCTTCCGTCCCCATAATTTTCAGCGCCAAACCGCACACCAACGCCGGAATCGTGGCAATAAGCACCAAATAAAACACCTTGCTGCCATATATTTTGAAGTCCGGCAGCAATTTGCTTTTAGCCATACCTACAGCCATATACCAGATATCGCGCCAAAAATAAATCATTACGGCAATGATAGAGCCGATATGCAGCGCCACGTCAATTTCCAGCCCTTGGTCGGGAAATGAAGTAAACTTGGAAAAAAGAATCAGATGCCCCGAGGAGCTTACCGGTAAAAATTCGGTAATTCCCTGCAGCAAAGCCAACATAACCAGATGAAAAGTCGTCATTTTAATCCTCTAATTTTTTGCAGTTTTTATCATAGAAATCCAACAGATTTTTAGCGTCAAAGCGCACGCCGTTCAGCGACGCTCCCCAATGCAGATGCGCACCGGTCGCCCTGCCGGTTTTGCCCGCCAAGCCGATAACCTGCCCTCTTTGCACCTTGTCGCCTTTCTGCACCAAAGTTTTTTGCAGGTGCGCGTAAACCGTGCTCAAGTTCTGTCCGTGTTCCAAAACCACCACATTGCCGCTGTAAAAATACGGTCCGCCGCTCAAAGTAACCACGCCGTCAGCCGGCGCCTTAATTTCCGTTCCCTCCGGCACGGCGATATCCCAGCCCTGATGCGGATTTTTCTTTTGTCCGTTCATAATGCGCTGCCCGCCGAAATTTCCGCTGGTGCGTCCCTCTGCCGGCTTCAGCATATCGGCTTTCCAGCTTTCAGCCTCACTAAATTCATTCAGCGCGCCGCCCACGTCTTTTTGCTCTTTTTGAATAGCCGCCCAATCGGTTTTGGCCGGAGCAACTTTGGAACTTGGCAAACCGTTTACTTTCTGCACGTCCCATTTAGTCTGGGCTAGCTGCAGATTATAGGTGCGCATTGCGCCGTCTCTATAAAAAATCTTCAGCGGCTGCTGCAATTCGGCATCTCGCGCAAAGGCAATCGCCAATTCGCCGCTTTTATCCGCGGTATAGGTTTTGCCGTTTAATTTTATTTTAGCCAGGTTTTCGTCCTGCAAACGGATAATTCCGCCCTGCTGCGCCGCTCCGCACATTGTCAAAGCCTCAGCCGGAAGCGCCGCCAGCATACTACAAATCGTCAAACAAATCGCCTTGCACGGCATTGTGTTTCTCCATCATTTTAACCTTAACGATTCCGTCCACAAAGCGGATATGCAGTTCATCGCAGCGTTTAGCCTGAGTCGCCGAATACAGCGTTTTAAACTGACCGTCCGAAACCCAAGCAAACCCGCGTTTCAGCACCGATTCTACCGAAACGGAATCCAGACGCAGAGCCAAATTTTTCAGGCTCTCTTTCCTAGCGTCAAGCAGATTCTTAATATAAAAAGGTTTCAAATTCGTCAATTTTAACAAATTATCTTTATCTTTGAGCAGATTTGCAAACGCCAATTTCAGCCGTTCGCTGCGGTCGTCTATTTTTTGCTGATTTTCCAGCACCAGCTGCTCCAATGGCGGAATACCGCGCCCCAGCGCCTCCACATATTGCTTAAACTCGCCCATATAGCGCGTAACGGCGTTTTGCATGCGTAAATCAGCCGTCAGCAGCGTATTATAAATATCTTTTTTTACCGGAACCGCCAGCTCTGCCGCGCCGGTCGGAGTCGGAGCGCGCAAGTCTGCCGCATAATCTATCAGCATGGTGTCGGTTTCGTGTCCAACCGCCGAAATCAGCGGAATTTCAGAATCATAAACCGCGCGCACCACAGCTTCTTCATTAAACGGCCATAAATCTTCCAAGCTGCCGCCGCCGCGCGCCACAATCAAAACATCCGGACGGTTTTTATCGCCCAGCGGCAACGCATTAAAGCCCCTTATGGCCGCAGCGATTTTCTCGGCCGCGCCCTCGCCTTGCACCGGCGTCGGCCACACAATTATGCGGCTCGGAAATCTATCGCGCACCCGATGTATAATATCGCGGATAACCGCGCCGGTCGGGCTGGTTATCACGCCGATAGTCTGCGGCAAATAAGGAATTGGCTTTTTATGCTCCTGTGCGAACAGCCCCTCGGCAAAAAACTTTTGCTTGCGTTCTTCCAAAAGTTTCAGCAACGCACCCTCGCCGGCAATTTCCAGTTTTTCTATTACCAGCTGATAGGACGAGCGTCCGTTAAAAGTCGTGATTCGCCCGCTGGCAACAACCTCTATGCCGTCTTCTATTTTAAGCGGCAAAGTGTTAGCCACACCGCGCCAGCAAACAGCGGCCAGCAGCGAATTTTCATCTTTCAGCGACAAATACCAATGTCCGGAATCCGCGCGTTTGGCGCCAAAAATTTCGCCTTTAACCCGCACAAACGAGAACGAATTTTCCACCAATTTTTTTATAGCGGCAGAAATTTCGCTGACAGTATATTCTTTTATTTCCGGCATCATATCAATCATAAGCGGCATAATAGCGTATTGCGTCAAATAATCAACCGGCTTTTAAAATTTCTGCACGGCTTTTAGCAATATTATAATTTTCAGAAAATAATCAGCCGTTGAAATTGTTGCGCAGCAGCTCAATTTCGGCAGCGTAACCGGCTAAATCATTAGGAGTTTCCAACACAAAAGGCAGATTTTTCACCGCCGGATGATTTACAAAGCGGATAAGCGCGTCCGCTCCGATTTCTCCGGCGCCGATTTTGGCGTGGCGGTCTTTATTGGAGCCAAGGGGCATCAGGCTGTCATTCAAATGCACGGCTTTCAGGTGCTGCAGACCGATAATCCTATCAAATTCCGACATCACGCCGTCAAGGTTATTCACAATATCATAGCCGGCGGCAAAAACATGGCAGGTATCAAGGCAGACGCCCAGCTTGTCTTTAAGCTTTACACCGGCGCGGATTTCCGTCAGCTCTTCAAAGCTGCGCCCGACTTCCGAACCTTTGCCGGACATAGTTTCCAGCAGCACTATAGTGTTTTGCTCCGGCGTCAAAATGCGGTTCAGCAAGTCTATAATCATGGCTATGCCGGCAGCCGCTCCCTGCCCCACATGCGACCCCGGATGAAAATTGTAGTAATTATGCGGAATATATTCCATCCGCTTCAGGTCATCGGCAAAAACCATTTCGGCAAATTCGCGCGTCTGCGGATTATCCGAACACGGATTGAGCGTATACGGCGCATGGGCAACCACAGGCGCAAAATGGTTTTCTGCCGCGATAGTGCAAAATTTTGCTGCATCAGCGAGGTCTATTTCTTTGGCTTTGCCGCCCTGCGGATTGCGGGTAAAAAACTGGAAAGTGTCAGCTTTAATAGATAAAGCCTCTTTGCCGATATGCGCAAAACCTTTAGAAATTGATAAATGACAACCGATATGCAGCATTTTTTTCCTCTTATTCAATAATTAAAATCAAGCTGTCTTTAACGCCGACAACTTTGGCTGTGTCGCCTTGCTTAAACGCTTTTTGACAAGAGGCCAGCCAATAGGTGTCGCCGATTTTGACCTTGGTGCGGTTATCCGCGGCGTCTTCGGCCACCGTGACCAGCTGCCCCACATATTGCTCGGCGGTGTTGTTTAAGTTTTTATACTCCGCCGGCACCTGCGCCTTGTTAAAGACATAACGGTAAACAGCCACGCCGATAACCGCGAAAATACCGGAAGCAATCGCAAAAACAATCAGCTGGGTTGTCAGCTCCATCGGTATAAAATATACGCCGATGCCCACCACAAAAGCGGCAAAGCCGAACCAGATAAGATATACCCCCGGCACAATCAGCTCCAGCAAAGAAAGAGCCAAACCGGCAATAATCCAGTTAACAACAGGAGAGTCAAACATTGCTGCTTACTCCTTATTTGCGGCTTTTTTAGCCGGTTTTGTATTCATAACATCTTTTACCAGCTCAGAAATTCCGGCAACCGTACCCATAACCTGAGTTGTATCAACCGGCAGCATCAACAGTTTTTCATTCGGAGAAGTCACAATGCCCTGCAGAGCCGTGATGTATTGCTGTCCCAAGAAATATGACAAAGATTTAGGGTCGCCCTTGGCAATGGCGTCAGAAATAAGCTTAGTTGCCATAGCTTCGGCCTGAGCCGAGCGCTCGCGGGCTTCAGCCTCGCGGAAAGCGGCTTCTTTTTTACCTTCTGCTTCCAAAATAACGGATTGTTTAGAACCCTCTGCCTGCAGAATTTCGGCCTGACGCAGACCCTCGGCTTCCAGAATGTTGGCGCGTTTTTCACGCTCGGCTTTCATCTGGCGCGCCATGGCGTCAATCAAATCTTTCGGAGGAGTAATATCTTTAATTTCCACACGGGTAACTTTTACGCCCCAAGGAATAGTGGCTTCATCCACCACAGAAAGCAGTTTTTGGTTAATGATATTGCGCTGCGACAGCAGTTCGTCAATTTCCATGCTGCCGATAACCGTACGGATATTGGTCATAACCAAGTTCATAATGGCGTAGTCCAGGTCTTCTACCTGATAAGCGGCTTTGGTGGCGTCTTGAATCTGGTAGAACAGCACGCCGTTGACGGTTACCATGGCGTTATCTTTGGTAATAACTTCCTGAGAAGACACTTCCAAAACCTGTTCCTTGCGGTTGATTTTGGCGCCGATAGTTTCCAGCACCGGAATCAAAATATGAAATCCCGGATGTAGCGAGCGGGTAAAGCGTCCGAAATTCTCCACGGTATATTCATAGCCCTGACGGACGATTACCACCGATTTAAGCAAGACTACAAAAACAAGTACAATAAGCACGACGGCTAAAGTTTCCATGATTTTCTCCTTTATAAAAAAATAATAACAATGCGCTTATTGTAGCTGTATTTTAAACTGATTACAACAAAAAAATCCCAACTTTGCAAAGCTGGGATTAAATTGGGCAGAACCGGAGTTTTATTTGCTGTTGCTCTTTAAGTTTTTCCAAGCCTGATACAGGGCGGCTTTAGATTCTGACTTGCTGGAGCCGTCTTTAGCCGATTTTTCGCTGGCCGACAAAGTGGTTGTATGTCCGTCTTTGTCTTTTACAGACAGCACGCGGTCGCCGTCCTTAGACATTTTAGCATAGGTAACTTCGCTGCCGTCGGCTCTGCGGATGGTTTCAACCTTATCTTTTTTGCCGTCGCCGTCAATATCCACGCGGGTAGTGATTTTAGCGTCTCCGGCTTTGCTTCCGGTTTTATACAATTTAGTTTTTTCTTTGGCAACCACCTCTTTTTCATCCTGAGAGCCGCGGTAATAGGTGGTTTTGGTGGTCTGAGAATGAGAAGTGATTTTGTTTTTAATTGTGGTTTCATTGCCGTATTGGTCTTTAACCACAAACTGCGAGCGTTTAGCGCCGTTCATGCCGTTTTCGTGCATAACCAGAGCTGCAGCCTCTTTAGGGTTGTTAGCCATGGTGTCGCCGGACAATTCATTTTTGCGGTTAACCACACCCTCAACATGGAATGCTTTGCCGACAATTTTTTCTTCCGGAACTTCGGTTTTAGCTTCGCCGTCTTTAACATTGCCGAGATTTTTATCAATTTCAACGGTTTTGTTCGGTTCCGGTGCTGCAGCCGTATGTCCGCCGTGACCGCTGCGCACGCCGTTGTGGCGGGCATGTTCCGACAAATAGGCTTTAAGGTTGGCAACCCGAGCTTCACGGTCGTTTGCCCAATCTTGAATTTGTGTGCGCTGCTCGTCATTCAGTTTAGCGCCGTCAACCAATTTAGCCAATTCATGCTGGCGGTAAAAATGGTGGTCGTCTTTGCCGATAACGCCCATTTCGCGCAGCATTTCGTTAGCGTTTTTAGCGTCAATACCGAACGACTCCAGACGCTGGGCGCTGCCATTGCTCCACTCTTCATTAGAATTTGAAGTAGCTAACTCTTCTATTGCTTTTGCAGTATTGCCGCCGACTTTTGTCCCCTCTCCAGCCAAACCGGCTTCATGGATTTCATTAGCTTCCGAATGAGCAAATTCTACTGCCGAAGCTGCGGCTAAACCGATTGCCGCACCGGCTAAAGTGCCGATAGCTGCAGATTTTGGATTAGATTTGCGGGCTAAATCAGCATTTTTCAAAGCTGCTGCCGCGGATTTTTCATCAATATTCGGCGCCAGTTCTTTAAGTTTTGCCGCAAATTCCTGCGGATTAGCCGAAGCTGCATCTAATGAAGCCAGCATTTTATCCGAAACCTGCACGCCGTTAGCTTCCAGAATCTGAGTTAACTTTTTGTGAGCCGTATTAAGGTTATGTTTTTCCGACAAAAACTTAATAGCCCCGATACCCAGCGATGAAGCCATAGTCGCCGCACGGCGCGGAGACGACAGAATTTTAGTAAATCCGGCTTTAATAGCGCCGCCGACAGAATCTATATGCTGAGTAGCCTGAACAGCAGCGTCTGCCACATGCTCTGTACCCAATCCGGCGGCGTGGCCTACAGCCTTTCCGACAATACCGGCGTTATTGACAATGGTATCTACTCCGCCGAGGGTAAAATATCCGGAAATCGCCGTAGCGGCAACCTGCCCGGCCAAAGTCAAAGCTTGGGCGCGGTTTTCCGGCTGTTTCAAATATTTAGCAAAGCTTGCGTAGTTTTTAAGCGAACCTTTAATATCCTTAAAGCTAAAGCTGTCCAGCCCCTCTTTTTCACGGTATTCCAGATATGCTTTGCGGATTGCCTTGCCGGTTTTAATGGCTGAATAAGCAGTCAGTCCGACAGGTCCTAAAGCTGCGCTGATTGCAGCGGTGCGCAAAGCGTTAATTCCCATTGTTTTAGCAATATTCATCGCTTTATGCATCTTAGGATGTTTTTCGGCAAACTGGCTGTTCATTTTTTCTACACGCGGAGAAATTTCCGGCGCATTCATCAAACGCGAGCGGCGGGATTCTTTGGTAACAGAACGGTTAACCAGCTGTGATTGCGTGATTTTAACCGCATTTTTCAAAAACTCTTTATTAGTAAAAGGTCCGTCAAAATTCTGAGAATGTTCAAAAACTTTGGCGGTATGTTCATTAAGCTTGTCTAAAGTGCCTTTTTCGGCTTCGCTCAGTTCTTCGCCTTTGGCGTTTTTCATCAGCAAAGCATCCAGCTCTTCCGGCTTAATTTTATTTTGTTCGCAGAATTCGGCTTTAGCCTGCTGTTTTAAGTATTCGGCAATTACCAAAGCCTTAAATTCGGCGGCGTTGCCCTCCATAGCTTTCTGCATGGTTTCGGCGCCGTGTTCGTCCGGTGCGTTGTCTTTCAGGTCATAAATAGTCATCTGACGCAAATTGCCGATAATATTTTTGCCCTCTTCCTTATCCAAGCCCTGCATAATGGAATCTAATTCGCCCATTACCGGTTTTACGTCTATGCCGACTTTTGCCCACAGCTCCTCATTTTTCTTCATTTCTTCCGGAGTTTTGGCTGCGGCGTCTTTTAAGCCGTTTTGCTGGTCATAAACTTCCAGCTGAGCGCTGACAACATCCTGCAGCTCTTTCAGCTGTTCTTTGTTTTGCGGATTGGCAAGGTAGGCAATATCCAAATAGTCCTGCAAGCCCACAGAAGCTTCTGCATCCACATTTTTAGGGTCAGTATTGCTGACAACATCTGCAATATATTGCTCTGTTGCAGCCATTCTCTTTTGCTCTTCTTCGGTCGGATTTTCTTTAGCCTTTAAGTCGGCATATTCTTTGTACAAATTATAAGACGGTACGGTTGCCGGATCTTTCGGTTCAGCCTCCTTAGCCTGTTTTTCGGCATTTTCCGCCGGCTGATTTTCATTCTGAGCCGGAGTCTCGCCTGCCGCCTTGGCTTTCTGTTCCTGCGCTTTGCGTAAAATAGCTTCGGCGTTGGCGTTGTTGCCATAGTTAGAAGCAAAAGCAATAATGCTGTCTAAATGCTCAGGATCAAACTCCATAGAGCTGTTTGCCATTTCATTCAGCTGAGCCAATACGGCGTCTTTTTCTTCATCTGTTGCCGGCGTGTTAGCTTTTTCTTTAGCTTGAATTGCCTCAATATTATCGTACAATTCTTTATTTTTATCAGCTGTATCAACCATCTTTTTTCTCCTAACCGAATTTATTTTCTTTCAGTATAACCGATAATTTTCTATTTTGCAATAAAAAATGACAAAAAAATTTTTTGTACATTTTTTTAGACTAACGGTGGGCTAATTTATTTTTTAGCTATACTTTTTTGTTTGCTATGATATAAACATATTGTTTAAGATACGTTAATCGGGTGAAAAAAATGAATATAAAAAAGAAATGGGCGCTGTTTCTGCTTTTTAATTTAGCGCTGTGGAGCGTGGTTCCGTTGCTGCGTTTAAGCCTGCCTATGGATACGCAGGAGGCTGTGGTTTGGGGAAAATACAGCTTGCTCGGCACCACCAAGCATCCGCCGTTTTCGGGCATTATCGCCTACTATTTTTATTTGCTGTTCGGGCAAGCCGACGGCATTATGTATTTGCTCAGCCAAATTTTTGTGCTGCTCGGACTTATATATATATATAAACTGGCCCGTCTGTTTGTGGATGAAAATAAAGCAATTTTGGCGGCAATGCTGCAAATGGGAATAATTTTTTATAATTTCTCCAGCGTGGAATTTAATGTAAACGTGGTTTCGCTTTCTTTGTGGCCGATGAGCGCTTATTATTTCTGGCAGGCCTATCAGCATAACAAAATAAAAGACTGGCTGCTGTTCGGCGTGCTGTGCGGGCTGAACCTGCTCAATAAATATACAGGCGCCATGCTGCCCGCGGCCATCGGTCTGTTTTTATTAACCGGCAAAAAAGGCTGCAGGGAGCTTTTAAACTACAAAGCCTATGCTGCTGTTTTATGCGCTGCCGCCTTGGTCGCTCCGCATGTTTGGTGGCTGGCTGAACATAATTTTGAAACCTTGGACTACTTTTTAATGCGCAGCTCCGGCAAGGTTATGAACAGCGAGTGGCGCCATTTGCTGTATCCGCTGAAATTTGCCGGCGCTCAGCTTTTGTTCGGCGCAGCGGCTCTGCTGACATACGCATTTTTTTACAGACATTCTGAAAAAGAAAATAAACCGTCGGCGACTGCCGAAAACAGCCGGTTTTTGCTTATCTGCGGATTTTTCCCGCTGCTCGTGTTTATAACAATCAGCCTCATCGCCGGCACTCCGCTTAAAAGCATGTGGGGATTTCCGAGCCAATTTTTGACCGGTCTGCTGCTGGTATACTTTTTTCCGCTTAAGCTTGATGAAAAACAAACCCTGCGCTATTCCGGAATTATGGCTGTCTGGAGTCTGCTGTTTGCATTTGCCTACAGCATTCAATGCGTAACCACCACCAGCGAGCGCTTTCGCAGCGACTGCCCGGCCATGGTGCAGATGCTGGAGCAAAAATGGGCAGATTATACCGGCGGGCGCCCGCTGGAATATATCGGCTCTGATGTGTGGTTTGCCAACATGTTCGCACTTTACGGCAAACATGACATAAAGCCGATGGTTTGGCTCAATCCGGAAAATAACCCGTGGCTGAACGCTGAAGATTTTGAAGAAAAAGGCGCTTTAGTCGTAACTTCTAACTATCACGGCTATATGAAATATAAAGCAAAATACGGCGATAAATTAACCGATCCGCAAAATATAAAAGCCGCCTACACCAGCTTTTTCGGAAGAGTGAAAGTCCGTGATATGTTTGTGGGATTTTATAATGCAAAGGAGGCTGAACATGCCGAATAAATTGGTTAGTATCGTTATTTCCGCCTATAACGAGCAAGATAATGTAACAGAACTTTATAAGCAGCTGAATAATGAGCTGAAAAAGGTTAAAAACACAGATTTTGAATTTTTATACGTTGACGACGGCAGCTCCGACAAAACTTATGACAACTGCCTGAAACTGCAAAAAAAAGACGCCCGCGTCAAAGTGGTGCAGCTCAAGCGCAACTTCGGGCATGAAATCGCCATGACCGCCGGCATGGACTATGCCAAAGGCGACGCCGTGATTTTTATGGACTCGGATTTGCAGCACCCGCCGGTTTATATCCCGAAAATGATAGAGCTTTGGCAGCAAGGCAAAGAAATTGTGCTTACCAAGCGCGTTGACAACAAAGCTACTTCTAAGTTTTATAAGCTCTGCGCCAAAACCTTTTATTTTATCTTAAACAAGCTTTCCGATACCAAAATCATGGAAAGCGCGCCGGATTTTCGGCTGCTAGACCGTAAATATGTGGATTTTCTGAAAGGCTTTAACGAGCAGGACCGCCTGTTCCGCGGGCTTTTAAGCTGGATTATGCCGCACGACCATGTGGCAATGATTGATTTTGTGGCGCCGGAACGTTTCAGCGGCGAGTCAAAATATAACTTTTTTAAGTCGCTGCATCTGGCGGTTAACAGCATTGTGCAGTTTTCGGTTCTGCCGCTGCGCTTGGCAATTTATCTGGGGCTTATTGCGGCCACGGCGGCTTTTCTGCTGGGAATTTATGTATTTATTGAGCATTTCTTTATGCACAATCCGACTCCCGGCTATGCTACCATAATGATTACGGTTATTTTCCTTGGTTCGGTGCAGCTGATTTGTCTGGGCATTATCGGCGAATACATCGGCAAAATCCATATGGAAGTGAAAAAACGCCCGCTTTATGTGGCTGATTATGTGACGAAAGACGAAAAACATGACGATAAAAAAGATATTTAACGCCGATGATTTCGGTATCAGCAAAGGCGTCAACGCCGCGATTGTCAAGGCTCACCGCGAGGGAATTTTAAACAGCGCCAGCCTGATGATAAATCAAAAATACGCTGACGAAGCCGTTAAACTGGCTAAAGAAATGCCGGAGCTGGAAATCGGCCTGCACGTTAATCTGACTAATGAATATCCGGCGGCTCCGGCTCAGAAAATTCCGCTGCTGGTGGATGAACATGGCAAGCTCAAAAACGGCTTTGTCAATTTGTTTTTGCTTTCTTTTTTGAAGCCGCGCCAGCTGCGTCAGCAGGCCGAAACCGAAATGCGCGCGCAAATCGTAAAATATCTGGCAGCCGGCCTGCCCCTGCAGCATTTAGACAGCCACCGTCATGTGCATATGATTCCGCAGATTTTTAAGGCCATGCGCAAACTGCAGAAAGAGTTTGAAGTGCCGCGCATCCGCGTGATGAATGAAAATGCACTTAACACTCTGAAATATAACCAAAATAAAAGCTGGCTGTTTGACGGCGCGCTGATTAAATATGTGCTGCTGCGTTTTTTGTGCTGGTGGAACGGCTACAAAAATGATGTTTATTTCTATACGCTGCTTTATACCTGCAAAATTGCCAAAGAGCAGTTTAAGGGCGTAAAAATTCCGTCCGGCTATAAAGCGGTAGAAATTATGATTCATCCCGGAATGCCGGAAATTGACCGGCAATATCCGCAGGATGTGTGGGATGAAAATATTTTGTCGCCGTACCGCACGGTGGAGCTGGAAACTTTGCTTGATCAAAACGTGCCGGAGAATATAAATGATTAAACCTTTTATCAAACTGTATTTGTGGGCGGAAAATATCTGGTTCAAACTGCCGCAAAAGCTGCGTTTTTTGCTGGTCGGCGGCTTTAACACCGTGTTTGCCTATAGCATTTTGGCGCTGATTCTCTGGATTTTTGAAAATATCAATAATTCGGCAAAGCTGGGGTTTGCGCCGGTGCTGGTAGCTAACGCCGCCTTGTTTGTACAATATGTCATTACCATAAACGTATCATTTTTAACTATGCGCTACTACGTTTTTCAGAGTCACGGCGACTGGAAAAAAGAATTTGTTAAAGCTTGGTCGGTTTATTTGTTTTTATACATGATTAACTCGCCGATTTTGAGCTTTTTAATGGTTATCGTCGGCCTGTCTCCGCTGGTTGCTCAGGCTCTGTACCTGACTTTTTCCACCATTGCCACGTTTATACTGCATAAATACTACTCTTTCCGCCAACGCTCGCAGCAAGAAAACTGAAAGGTCAAAAAATGCCCTCCGTTCAGCAAATCAAAAAAACAAACGATTTAAAGCCAAATCCGGCTAAACTGCTGCCCCGCCTGCTGAAGTATACGGCGATAGCTTTGGCGCTTGTGCTGTTATTCAGGCATTTTTTTGTTCCGGAAACCGGCGAGATTTCTCACGATATGTGGGGGCAGAAAGACAGCGATTTTTATTCCGCCGTTGTCGGAAAAAAGAAAATAGTTTGGTTCGGCGCCGATTGTCCGGTCAGCGCAGCCCGCCAAAAAGCCCTGAACAACGCCTTAAAAAAGACCGGACTATCAAAGTATTACGAACAAAAAGCTTTTCTGCAGAATTCTTTAAGCGTAAAATGCAGCAGCGAAGATTGCTTGGATATTTTTCTGATAGAAAACTGCAGCGAAAACTATTGCATTATTATTCCGTCGCAGCGCAAATACATCAAAATCAGCTACAACAGCCTATCTCTGTTTGCTGATTTAGAAAAAATGAAAAACTGGTAAGTGCTATAAAAGCCGACACGCTAAACAGCCGGCTTCTATGCTCGGTTCTTAGAGCTGAAACCACAGGGTTATAGCACAAACTCCGGTGGCGTCGCAAACTTGGCAGGCCTGATGAAAATCCGCCAGCGCGGCTGCGCTTAAGCATTTATTCTCTGTTGAACCGCAAATACTGTCGCCGCTAAAGGTTATGCCTTTGCCGCTTTGCTTGGAATTAAAAGTATTAGCGTTATACAAAGCATGATGCATAGGCTGAACCAAACTTTCAAATATTTCTACGCAAAGCTTAGGCGAAAAAGAGGTTGACGACTTGCCGTCAAGCCAGCTGCTGTTATTTTGATCTTCATTCTCCTGCCAGCCGCCTAAATAAAAATCCACAGCCAGACGAGTATCGCTGACCTTATACCATTGCACAACATTTCCGCCGCTGTCAGACATGGCAATATCATTTATTCTGTGCCATGTAGCCGGAACCAAATTCAGCCCCTCAATCCAATCAACCAAGCCCTCGCCGAAATAGCCGCTATCTTTGCGGTAAGAATTGCGCCCCAAATCGTCCGCATGCTCTACAATCCCCGTCAGCATAAAACTATATTCATCTAAGATTTTATTGATTTTAAACTTCTCCATAGCCTTGGAATAACCAGCGATGCCGCCGACACTAAGAACTCCGATAATGGCCAAAACACCCAGCATTTCTATCATACTGCGGCCTATTTGATTATATTTCATAATAACTTCCTTTCACATTGAAATTACAACAAAAAAGCCGCCGATAAGGCAGCTGGAAGTCCGTAACTACTTACTGTAAAATAGTGTAGCATATTAGCTAAAAGATAACATATTTTGCTACCTTCCAGCCGTTAAAGCTAGAAAATTTAACGTCCTAAAGACGTACAGTAATGAGGCTACGACACCCCAGACAGACTATTGCCTATCCAAAAGTCATTTTAACGAAATATTACATAAAAGTAAAGATGTTTTTCTTATTACAGCACATTGTTTTAGTAGTTGACTTATGGAGTG
>CAVKTH010000043.1:0-15008 GCA_963659495.1 Bacteroidaceae bacterium
CCAGCACCAGTCATTCTAGGTCTTGTACCTAGAATCTTCTGGCAACGAGTCTCTAACCTAGTCAATAAATTTGCCTTATTATTAAATAAGTGCCGGTTGAGTGTCTTTTGCCCATTCTTTAAGTACCCCTTACCCGACGCCAAGGCGTCGCCCTCTCCCTCAAGGGGCGAGGGTTTGCACCGCCCTTGGTGCGACAAGATACTAGGCACAGGGCCTAGTATGACTGGTGCTAGGGGCGCAAATTCCTTTGGTAGGTCTATGATTGAAATGCTTGGGGTACTGGCGATTATAGGTGTGCTGAGTGTCGGTGGGATTGCAGGTTACAGCAAGGCAATGATGATGTGGAAGTCTAACCAGCAGCGCAATGCCATAACCGAGCTTTTAGCCAATGCCATAAAAATAAAACCATCCTTAGACAAAGAAACAAAAGGCTGGGATAATTTAGCCCCGACAATCGCCGCTATGGGCGATATGCCTGAGGGGCTGTCACTTACGGAATATGGGCAATTCCAGACTAAAGATAACATTTACATAGAAGTTCATTACGGTTTTCAGCCCGGCGTAAATTATATCAGATACGCCATTTTATTTTGGTATATGCAGAGCGGTTCCAGATTTTCTCCCTCGGTCAACACCTTTTGCAAAAATTTAATTCTTTCCACTCAGACTATAGCTCAAGATGTGGAGCTGATTGCTTTCTGGCTTAATTCGGCAGACAGCAGCAACGGCATACAATTTTACAGTCATAAGACTGATTTAGCCGCCGCCACTATTGCGGAAATAACTAAAAAATGCAATCAGACTTTTACAAAAGACGGACAAGCTATTTTTGAATTATTGCTGGAACCCAATTAAAAAATCCGGCTTTGCGCATATGAAAACCTCCTGAAACCTAAAATCAGTTTCAGGAGGTTTTATAAATTTTACCGTAAATTATTTACCGGCGTTAGCGTCTTTAACAGATACTGACAAATCGTCGGCAATACGAGCAGAACGGCCGCGTAAAGCGCGCAAGAAGTACAATTTCGCACGGCGAACTTTACCGATACGAGATACTTCAATTTTAGCTACATTAGGAGAATACAGCGGGAACACACGTTCTACACCTTCACCGAAAGAAATTTTTCTAACTGTGAAAGAAGAGTTCAAACCGTCGTTTTTACGAGCAATGCAAACACCTTCATAAACTTGGATACGTTCACGGTCGCCTTCTTTTACTTTTGTATGAACGCGCAAAGTATCACCCGGCTTAAATGTCGGCATATTTTTGCCTTCCATGAGCTTTTCAATTTGCTCTTTTTCAATATTTTCAAGAATGTTCATTAGTTTTACCTTTATTTGTTAATTTGTTACCTTATAAACCCAAATCTGTCTAAAATCAAGCTTTTTCTAACAGATCCGGACGTCTTTCTTTAGTTATTTGCAGAGCCTTCTCTTTTTGCCATTTTGCCACATTTTCGTGGTGACCGCTCAAGAGAACTTCCGGTACTTTGCGGTTTTTCCATTCTATGGGGCGGGTATATTGCGGATATTCCAGCAAACCGTTTTCAAAACTTTCGTTTTCGGTGGAAGCCGAGTTACCCAGCACATTCGGCAAAAGCCGAACAACCGCGTCAAGCATTATCATTGCCGCCTGCTCGCCGCCGGTCAAAATATAATCGCCGATACTAAGTTCCTGAATATTGTATTCTTCCAGAACCCGTTCGTCAATCCCCTCAAACCGGCCGCAGATAACCGTCAGATTATCTTCCTTGCTCAATTCATGCACTTTTTGCTGCGTCAGCACCTGCCCTCTCGGACTCATATAAATGATTTTGCCGCCGCTGTAGTTGTGGTCAATCGCATTGCCCAACACATCAGGACGCATAATCATTCCGGCACCGCCGCCGCATGGAGTGTCATCAACCGAACCATGCTTATCAAACGCATAATCGCGGATGTTGACAGCTTCCAAGTTCCAGATTCCATCTTTTAAGGCGCGTCCGGTTAAGGACGTTCCCAAAAATCCGGGGAAAATTTCGGGGAAAATGGTCAGAATTTTAACATTCAGCGCCATTTTCTTCCTCGCTGTCATCATCGGCAAAAATCATTGTTGCAGACGAAACAATAATATAACCTTCTTCCAGATTGATAGTCGGCACATACTGCTTGGTAAACGGCAGCATTTCGGTTTCTTTGCGGTGCGGCAATTTTATTTCTATAATCTCGCCGGCACCAAAATTGCTGAAACGCGCAACCGTGCCAATTTCCTTATCCAAAGAGTTAAGATATACTTTTAAGCCGATGATATCGCTTAAATAATATTCCTCTTCCGGCAGTTGCGGCAAAACATCGCGGTTGACATACAATTCGGTGCCAATCAATGCTTCGGCTGCGTTGCGGTCGTTTACGCCTTCAATTTTCAGACGCATAACCTCTTTGTGCGGACCGACTGCTTTGATTTTGAATTTATGCGCAGCCTCTTTGTCTTCTACCAGGCCATATTTATCAATATCGGCCGGATTATCGGTGTAGCTGTGAACTTTCACCTCGCCGCGCAAACCGTGTGCGGCAACAATTTTTCCAAGACATACGCGTTTTTCAGTCATCAAAGTTCCAATCTAAGGCTCAAAATAACTACCTAATTGTTACATTGCTGAAAATTATTCAGCGGAAGAAGCAGCTTCAGCAGCAGCGGCAGCTTTAGCTTCTTTTTCTTTCATTCTTTCAACAGCTTTTGCTTTTGGAGCAGATTTTTTAGGCTGCGGAACAATTTTCGGAGCTTCACACAAACCCAAGTTTGCAAACAATTTTTGCAATCTGTCTGTCGGCTGAGCGCCTTTTGCCAGCCAAGCGGCAACTTTTTCTTTGTCTACAACCAATCTTGCTTCATGGTCTTGAGGCAGCAACGGATTGTAAGAACCCAATTTTTCAATAAATCTACCATCGCGAGGAGCTCTTTGATCAGCTGCTACGATACGGTAATAAGGACGTTTTTTAGAACCACTGCGAGAGAGTCTGATACGTACTGACATTTTATAAATTTCCTTTCTTTGTTACAAACCATAACTTCCGCTTAAAACGGAAACTTTTTGTTAAACCCGCCGAACGGTATTCCGCCCATCGGATTTCCCTTAAACATTTTAGACATTGCCGACAAAGAGCCGAACTTGCCCATTTTTTTCATCATGCCGGACATTTGCTCGTATGATTTGAGCAAAACATTCACATCATGAACAGTTACTCCGGCGCCCTGTGCGATTCTTCTCTTGCGAGATGCTTTTATCAAATCAGGCTGCGAACGTTCTTTTTTTGTCATAGACAGAATGATTGCCTCCTGTTTTTTCATCAGATTGTCGCACATGCCGGACTCTTCAATCTGAGATTTATACTTAGACAGCCCCGGAAGCATACCGATAATGCTGCCGATACTGCCCAATTTCTTTATCTGCCGCATTTGCTCCAGCATATCGTTTAGGTCAAACGAGCCTTTAAGCATTTTTCCGGCCATTTTTTCAGCTTCGGCTTTATCAACGTTTTCAATGGCTTTTTCCACCAAAGAAACCACGTCGCCCTGCCCCAAAATGCGTCCGGCTATGCGGTCAGCATGAAACTCTTCCAATTCATCAATTTTTTCGCCCGTTCCCAAAAACTTTACCGGCGCACCGGAAATCATTTTCATAGAAAGAGCGGCACCGGCGCGAGACGAACCGTCTATGCGGGTCAGAACCAAACCGGTAATGCCAATTTTGTCGTTAAATTCTTTAGCCACGCTGCAGGCTTCCTGACCGATTAAAGCATCGGCGACCAGCAAAGTTTCAACCGGCTGCGCCAGCTTTTTAACTTCAGCAACTTCCTGCATTAAAACTTCATCAATCTGCAAACGGCCGGCCGTATCTAAAATCAGCAAATCATACACGCCTTTTTTGGCTTCTGACAAAGCGCGTTTGGTAATCTGCAGCGGCTTTTCGCCGGCAATAATCGGCAAGGTATCAACGCTGATTTGTTTGCCGAGCTGAGCTAATTGTTCCTGCGCCGCCGGACGGTATACATCCAATGAAGCCAGCAAAATACGTTTATTTTTCTTTAGCTTCGCGGCAATTTTAGCGGTTGTAGTGGTTTTACCCGAACCTTGCAGACCAACCATCAAAAAGCAAACCGGAGCCGGAGCGTTAAAGTTTAAGCTTTCATCGCCGTCGCCCAGCAGTTTTACCAGTTCATCATGCACAATCTTAACAACCATTTGCCCCGGCTGCACCGATTTAACAACCTTTTCGCCCAAGGCTTGTTCTTTTACTTTGGCAATAAAACTTTTGACCACCGGCAGCGAAACATCGGCCTCAAGTAGCGCCACGCGGATTTCGCGCATAGCGTCGTCAATATCTTTTTCCGACAGCACTCCGCGGGAGGTTATCTTAGAAAAAGCTTGGCTCAGCTTGTCGGTCAAATTTTCAAACATTTCTGTTTTACCTTTATCGCCTAGTTAATACAAACAAATTTACGTCAGTGTGCGAAACCTCGCTGGCTGACGGACTCCTCGGAGCTTGAATTTTTTACGACTCTTTTGGTAAAAATTCACTAAATTTACTATGTTTATACTTAAAAAATCCCCGCTTGTCAATACCTTTTTAAACAAAAAAGGAGCATTTTTCAACACTCCTTTTTTTATGCAGACCCTCACATCCATTCACAGGCTACTCCGACACCGATAAAAAATCCAATTATCAGACAAACTATTGCAGGAATAGCAGCAATCCAAAAGGTTGGGCGAATGACATGACTGACACGAAAATTTTCAATTTCCACCACCTCACCGCTTTTATAGACCGGATACTCATCTCCATCTTGACAAGCTGCAATAGCGTATGTCCGCGGCTTGTCTACGCCTCTAAACTTAAAAGTGATTGTTGTCGGCGAAACGGTTACATTTTCAATGGCAAACACTTCGCTTTCTTGGCGGGAATAATTCTTTGCACATGATGTCAACCCTAAGATGATTAACATCACGATAATAATCTTTCTCATAAGCAACAATTTAATTAAACAAAATAATGAATTTTGAATGTACATTATCAATTTTATATTTTTTGTCAATATTTTTCAGCATTATCTGCAAACAAAAAAAGCCTGATGTTTTAAACACCAGACTTTTTTGTTTAGCTAGAAATCTTCCATATGCAAAAGCATACTCTCAAAAAAGGCTATTTCCACCACATCGCTGTGAGCTTTGCAAAAATTCAAAGCATCGTAATAGCATTTTTTCCGCGCCTTTTTGACATCTACCGCCAAATACAGACGCAGGCAGATTGCCTCCATTGTTTCTGTCAATTTACGCCCGCTGGAACGTTCAACCTGCCCTAAAATACCAGACACATCATCTCCATCTATAATATCTCCGATAGTGTATGACGAAATTGCCGTACTGCCTGTAAAGAACGCCGATAAACGCGCCAGCTCAGCTAAAAACACTTCAGTTTTAAGCTGCGGATAAGCCTTGCAAACTTCCGGCATTTCCGTACCGACTGTACTGAATGCCATTAAAAAGCGCAGCAAATCCATACTCTCTGTTTTAATAAGCTGCTGAATAATTTCCGGTGCAGGATAGCGTTTGAATGTAAATTTACTAAGCAGCCATTTGCTGACGTTTTTATTTTGGAGTTCCAAAATATCCAGCTGCAAATCAACATCCGACAACAATTCATTATCTGACGTATACGGCAAATAACGGATTGCATCTTCAAGCGCCCAAAGCTTTTCCTTTGCGGGGTTTTCAACATCTTGAGCCTGTTGCAGTAACAAACGCAAAAGCCGAACGCTGCTAAACTTGCTGACATAATACGACAGTTTGCGGCGTTTAGCTTCCAGCGGCTCGCCGTAATTATCACGCTTGCAATCACCGTAACCGGAACTCACAGCCACCAGCTTTTGTTCAGCCTCCGCACTAAGCGCATGGTCCATCACATAGGTGCATTCACTATCCAAAATAAGCCTCTCCAATTCGGCACCGTACGGAATTTCTCGGCGTGAATGAACAGCGATTCCAAGCAGCTTGACCGGATTTAAGTTGATATAATTCAACATTTTTTCATCCGGCATGTGCGAGAATTGCTCTGTCAACAAAAGTATTGCCTGCTGAGCATACTTTGCTTTGCACACATAGGTCACAAGTTTCAAAATTTGCTCAGAAGTAAGCCTGCCTTGTTTAGCATCATCCCACGAAAACTCAGAATAATCAAAATTTGCCATAAGAATAAAATTTAGTTAATAATAATGTTTACTATTTAATTTATAGACAAATTGCTGCATATTGTCAAACAAAAATATATATTTCAGTAAAAGCAGCAGCGCCGCCTTACAAGCAATAAGACGGCGCCGAAACTTGAATTACAGCAGACTAAAATCCGATAGAACGGTTGATACTGCGGATAATTTTATTTTGTTCAGCAGCATTTTTCGGAGTGATATATTTGCCGCATAAATCCGCCCTCGCCTTTATATCGGCTTCAGAGGCGTTTTCATAATACTTTTGCGCTTCAGAAACAGCAACATCATGACGGGCTTTGCTGACACCGTTTTCAACCGCATAATATCCGGCGGCAACCGTCATATTTTTCTGTTCGCCCTGCAAGCCTAAATATTGCAGGCAATAAACCACTTCTTCGGCGCCCTGATTGACTTTTGCCGACAAAGCAGAAGCCTTAAACACCGGCTTCGGAGCAGCTGCTTTAGCCGTTTTGGCTGCAGGCTTAGCTGCTGTGTTGGCAGCCGGTTTTGCGGCATTTTTCTTTAATGGAATTGCAACTGCTTTAATTTCTGATTTTTTAGCGTCTGCCGCTTTGGCGGTATCTGCGGCTTTCTGCGTTAAAGCGGCTTTTTCGGCATTTATTTTTGCCTGAGACTCTTTAACCTTTTGAGCTTGAGCGTCAGCAGCTTCTTTTGCCTTTTGAGCTTCAGCCTCGGCCATGGCTTTAGCGCGGGCTTCCGCATCAGCCTTTTCTTTAGCGATTTTCTCGGCAGCGGCCTTAGCTTCGGCTTCTTGCTTTGCTTTTAATTCAGCAGCTTTTTGCTCAGCCTCCTGCTTGGCTTTGACCGCAGCTTCTTCAGCCGAGATTTTAGCTTCAAAAATATCATAAATTTCGCCGACATTTTTCTTTTCGGCAATAGAAAGCGGAGACCAGTCTTTATTATTTTTGGCATTCATATCGGCGTTATGCTTCAGCAAAAGCTTTACCATATCGGCGTTGTTGGTAGCAACCGCATAATGCAGAGCCGTATTTCCCTGAGCATTAGCGCCGTTTACGTTTTCGCCTTTATTCAGCAAAGCCTCAACCGCCGGCAAGTTTTTATTTTTTACGCCGTTAATCAGTTCATCTGTTGTCGCATACGCCGGAACCGACATCAGCAAAGCGCAAGTCAAAAGCCAATATTTTTTCATGATTTGTAATCTCCAAAAATCAAATAATAATTCAGTTTAGACAATTTTCTATCTTTTGCAAGCATTTTTAAATAAAGGCTCCGCCTTTTTGCAGCAGAGCCTTATGCTTTGATTATTCTTTAATTTGAATATGCAGTTCTTTAAGCTGCTGTTCCGTAACCGTATTCGGCGCCTGCATCATCAAATCCTGAGCCTTGCCGTTCAGCGGGAATAAAATCACATCGCGGATAATCGGCTCGTCCAAAAGCAGCATAACCGTGCGGTCAATACCGGGAGCGCAGCCTGCGTGCGGAGGAGCGCCGTACTTAAACGCGCTAATCATGCCGCCGAATTTATTATCTACAACGCTGCGGTCATAACCGGCAATTTCAAACGCGCGGTACATAATTTCCGGAACATGGTTGCGTACAGCGCCGGAAGCCAATTCCACCCCGTTGCAAACCAAGTCATATTGATAAGCCAAAATGTCCAGCGGATTTTTATTGTTCAAAGCGTCCAAGCCGCCCTGAGGCATAGAGAATGGGTTGTGAGAAAACTCAATAGCGCCGGTTTCTTCATTTTCTTCATAAAACGGAAAATCAACCACCCAGCACAGCTTAAAGGTATTTTTCTCAAACAAATCCAGCTCTTCGCCCAATTTATTACGGACTTTGCCGGCAAACTTATTGATTGTTTTAGCCGAACCGCCCATAAACAGAACCGCGTCGCCGTCTTTAACATCAAACATAGCTTTAAGCTCAGCCATTTTTTCTTCAGAGAAATACTTGGCAATACCTTTAGCGCCGTTGTCAGACAAAGCAACGTATGCCATGCCGCCGAAGCCCTCTTCTTTGGCGTAACCGTCCAGTTTATCAAAGAAAGAACGAGGCTTATTGCCGGCTGCCGGAGCTTTAATCGCGCGGATTTGCTCGCCATTGGCTGCTTTAGCGTCATAAACGCTGAAACCGGAGTTATTAAAGAACGGAGTAGCGTCGGTAATAACCAGCGGATTGCGCAAATCCGGCTTATCGCTGCCGTATTTCAGCATAGCGTCGCGGAAAGCGATTCTCGGGAACGGAGCCTGCGTAACGGTGCGGCCGTTGGCGAATTTGTTGAAAATTCCGCCCATTGTGGTTTCAATAACCTTAAACACATCTTCCTGCGTCACAAAAGACATTTCCATATCCAGCTGATAGAACTCGCCCGGAGAACGGTCAGCGCGCGGATCTTCATCACGGAAGCACGGAGCAATTTGGAAATAACGGTCAAAGCCCGAAACCATCAGCAGCTGCTTAAACTGCTGCGGAGCTTGCGGCAAAGCATAAAACTTGCCCGGATTCAAACGCGACGGCACCAAAAAGTCGCGGGCGCCCTCTGGAGAAGAAGCCGTCAAAATCGGAGTCTGATATTCATTAAAGCCCTGCTCCGTCATCAAGTGGCGCATTTCGGCAATCACTTTGCAGCGCAGCAAAATATTGTTGTGAATACGCTCGCGGCGCAAATCCAAAAAACGATACTTTAAGCGCATTTCTTCCGGCTCGTCGCCCTCGCCGAAAACCTGAATCGGCAAAACTTCAGCCTCAGAATAAACTTCTACCGCCGAGACTTTAATTTCTATATCGCCGGTCGGCATATTTTTATTTACGCTTTCGCGCGCCACAACTTCGCCCTCTATGCCGACAACGCTTTCAACTCTGATATCTTTAATTTTTGCAAACAAATCCGATGAGCTGTCAAAAACACATTGCGTAATTCCGTAGTGGTCGCGCAAATCCACAAAGCACAGATTGCCGAGGTTGCGTTTACGATGAATCCAGCCGGCCAATTTAACATGTTGCCCGACATCGGCGGCTCTAAGCTGTCCGCAGGTATGCGTCCGATATTCGTTCATTATATCCTCTTAAAATTTATTAAAACTGCTACTGTTTTAAAACTAAATAAAAATAAAATCAATCACAAATTAAAAAAATCTTAAGCAATCGGCGCTATTCTGTGCATTATGGAGAAATAATAATGAATTTAATAGACACAACCGAAAAATTAACCCAATTCTGCAACATTTTAAGCACTAAGCCTTTTATTACCGTAGACTCGGAATTTATACGCGAGCATACCTACTATCCGCAGCTCTGCCTGCTGCAAATCGGCTATGACGGCGGCGCGGCTATAGTTGACCCGCTGGCTAAAAACATGGATTTAACGCCGTTTTTTGCCATTTTGGATAATCCGGATATTGTCAAAGTTTTCCACGCCGGACGTCAGGATATAGAAATTTTTTATAACTTAACCGGCAAAATTCCGGCAAACGTTTTTGACACTCAGATTGCCGCCATGGTCTGCGGCTTTGCCGACAACATCGGCTACGGCAATTTAGTGCAGGCCATTACCGGCGTGGAACTGGATAAATCCTGCCGCCTGACCGACTGGAGCATCCGCCCGCTGGATGAAAATCAGCTGGTTTATGCTTTGCACGACGTTACTTATCTGGTGGATTGCTACAAATATCTGCATCAAAAAATGGAAGAAACCGGACGTCTGGATTGGATAGAAGAAGAAACCGCCTGTCTCTGCGATGAAAATTGCTATAATGTCAATCCGGACGACGCTTGGATGCGTATTAAACATAATGTTCACAGCCAGCACTTTTTGTCGGCGCTGAAATATTTGGCGGCGTGGCGTGAAGAGCGGGCTAAAAAATTCAATACTCCGCGTTCAGGAATCCTAAAAGACGATGTCTTGCTGAACATTGCCAGCACTTTTCCGAAAACGCTGGATGAGCTGAAACAGGTCCGCAACATAAAATCAGATGTTATTAAAGGCAAATTAGGCGCCGAGATTATGGAAACCCTGCAATTTGCCCGTCAGAATCCGATTCCGACAGAAATCTGCCGCAAAGACCGCAAAAAAGAAACCTCTGTACCAAACCATGAGCAAAGCTTGTTTGAAATGCTGCGCATGCTGCTGAAAATCAAAAGCCAAAGCCACGGCGTTTCGGCCCGTCTGATTGCCTCGGACGCCGATTTGCGATATATCATCTTAAACCAGCCGCAAAACACTCCGGCAATGCAGGGCTGGCGCTTTGAGGTTTTCGGCTCAGACGCGCAAAAGCTCTGCCGCGGCAAACTGGCGATTTCTTACAACCCCGCCAAAAAACGCATAGACGTAAAAGAAGTGTAAGCTTTATCAACTTTCAAAAAATATATCTCCGGTTTTGCCGGAGATATATTTTTAAGCGTTTTTGCCGAGTTCGTAAGCTTGCTTAACATATTTTGTGCCGTTAACCGCGCCGACAGGCCAAACCCCGGAAGCAATAACCTGTCCCGCGTCGCTCCAGCCCAGATAGTCAATCAGGGTCAGGTAATGCGATTTTATCGGTTCCGCCTGCGAAGCCGCCGTATTGGCATAGGTCATAAGCAGAGCCGATTTTTTAGATACATGGATTTTTCCGTTTATAGCATAAAAACGGTCAATAACCGCTTTCAGCTGCGCCGACAGTCCAAAATAGTACATCGGCGAGGCAAAAACCACCATATCGGCATCCACAATATTTTGGCGCACGAACTCAAAATCATCCTTAAATACGCAGGGACCGTCCATACCGCAGGAATTGCAGCCGATGCAGGGATGAACATTTTTAAATGCCGCATCAAAGCTCACCACCTGATGTCCGGCTTCTTCGGCGCCTTTAATAAAATAGTCAGCCAAAGTATTGGAGTTTCCGTTTTTGCGCGGACTTCCGGTTAAAACAAGTATTTTCATCTTTTTATGCTCCTTAGAAACTGCCGGTTTTACGGTCTTAGAAAGCACCGAACCGCCGCCGGCCAATACCGCAGCGGCAAGCAGAGTATTTTTAATAAAATTGCGTCTATCCATTTTATCCCTCCTGATAAACTGCAGTATATTTGTTAGAGTATACTCAAGGTCAAGAAATTTTTTCAAAAAAATATCTTCTTTATAACCAAAACATAACTTGACAGCCGGCTTTTTCGGTTTATTATAGAACAAAATTAGAACAATGGTGTAATATGTCAAAAATAGCATTGGTAGACTGCGACAGTTTTTTTGTTTCTTGCGAACAGGCGGATAATCCTGATTTGCAAGGCAAAGCCGTATGCGTAATATCCGGCGGCAACGGCTGTGTAGTTTCCCGCTCGCGCGAAGCCAAGGCTTTGGGCATAAAAATGGGCGAACCGCATTTTATGGCAAAAAAAGAATTTCCGTCGGCTATATATATAAAAGGACGCCATACCCGCTATGAAGAATATTCCGCCAAGGTTATGGCTTGCTTAAAAGATTTTACGCCGGATGTTGAAGTTTGCTCTATTGACGAGGCTTATTTAAACTTACAGGGGTTGGACAGGCTGTATAGAAAAGATTTTGCCGCTCTGGCTGCAGATATCCGGCAGACGGTCTGGGAAAAATGCCGAATTCCGGTTTCTATCGGCGTCAGCAGCTCCAAACTATTGGCCAAGCTGGCCAGCGATAAGGCTAAAAACAACGGCGGAGTTTGCTTAATCGGGCAAGTGGATTTGCTGTCTGTGTTAGAAAAAACCTCGCTGGAAGATGTATGCGGCTTTGGGCGCCAGCATACGGCAAAAATGAAAATGGCGGGTATTTTCAACTGCTTGGAATTTGTTCAGCAAAACGACAGCTGGATACGCAAAAACTTAGGCATCGGCGGGTTGAATCTAAAATATGAGCTGCAAGGCTATGCCGTAAGCAAAATAAAAACCGCAAAAAGCCTGCCGAAATCTATTCAAAGCACCTCATTTTTGAGCAAATTTACCTCTGATACGGCGGTTTTGCGCGCTTCCCTAAAATATCATGTTCATTGCGCCGGACGCAAAATGCGTGAAGAAGATTGTTTTTGCCAAAGTGTTGGGATTATGCTGCGAACCAAAGATTTTCAGGTTTACAGCGCTTATGCCAAACTGCCGCAGCCCTGCAACGGCGAACAAGAACTGTTTAAAGCGGCGCAGAGTCTGCTGCCGAAAATATATCTGCCGAATGTTTTGTACCGCAGCAGCGGCGTTATGCTGGAACATTTGCTCAGCCGCAGCGAGTTTCAGCCGCTTCTATTTTCGGAACCGGAATATCAGGACGATAAAATCAGCAAAGTTTTAGATGAGCTAGAGCAAAAATTCGGCAAAGATATTGTGAAAAACGGTCTATTCTAAGCCGGCGCGGCAGCTGGAAATTCTGCCTTGCGCCGCCCTGCCCGCTGCGGAAATTTCAGTCTCCGTTTGTCTTTAAATCTTCAAATTTCTGACGCATAGTCGGGTTGCCGCGCGTCAGCTTTTTGATAGTGATATCCTGTGCCTTATCATTGGCCAAGCGCAGATTATTTTCAGATGACAGCAAAGCCGCTTTAGTCTTTTGCAGAGTATCAATCGTCTTGTCTATATCTTTGATTGCCTCGTCAAATTTCTTTTGGGCAAGTCCGTAGTTATAGCTGAATTTCTCTTGAAAATCCAAAAGCTTATTTTCAAAGTTAGTCACATCTATATTTTGGCTGCTGTATTCAGCCAGCTGGCGTTTATACTGAATTGAATTAGCCGCCGCGTTGCGCAGCAAGGTAATTATCGGAATAAAAAACTGCGGCGGATAACGTACATTTTAGGATATTTGTAAGATACATCCACAATGCCGGTGTTATAAAATTCGCTGTCGGCTTCCAGCAGCGACACCAACACCGCATATTCGCAGCCTTTTTCGCAGCGGTCTTTATCCAGTTCCTTAAAAAAATCTTCATTTTTATGCTTGGCGGCGGTAGTGTCCATTTCATTTTTCATCTCAAACATAATGGAAATATATTCTACCCCGTCATCCGTTTTATCTCTGAAAATAAAGTCGCCCTTGCTGCCGGTTCTGGCGTCATTATCTTTTTCAAAATAGGCGTTTTGAAAACCGGTAGCCCGCAAGCGGTTAAATTCAATTTCACAATGCTGCTCCAGCGTTTCGCCAACCATTTTGGTAGACATCTTGGTTTTCAGATCTTTATAATAGGCAATAAGGTCGTCTTTTTCCTTTAGCTGAAAAGCATATTTTTCCTTAAGGCTCTGTTCCTGCAGCTGCTTGTCTTTAGCCGCATCCTGCAGCTGAGTTTCCAGCAAAATAATCTGCTTTTCTTTTTCAACAATCGTATCTTTCTGCGCCGAAACCGCCGTGGTTACCGCCAAGGTACGCTCTTGCTCGCTGGAGCTTATTTTAGATTTCAGCTGCTCATTTTCCTGACGCAAAGAACTTAAAGCCCGCTCTTTTTCCAGCTCATAATCTTTGCCTTGGGAGGCAAGCTGAGCTTTTAATTTTTCAATTTCTTGATTCAATTCTGAGACAGACCGCGCTTTTTCAGCCTCTGCCTGAGTTTTAAGGAGAGAAAGCTCGCCGTTTTTAGCCTGTTCAATCTGAGCCACGCGCTCGCATAAATCTTTATGAAATTCCGCGTCTTTGATTTGACTGACAATAGCCGCATAGCCGCTTTCATCAACCGTAAAAACTTCTCCGCACTTCGGGCATTTTATCTCCGGCATCTCGCACTCCTTTATATTTATGTATATGCACATTTTCTATGTTTCACGCGGTTTATGCAACAAAATAAATATGTTGTACACAGCCTTAGCCGGCTGCCGGAGATACTGCATCTAAAAATACAAAATAACCGAACTATAGCTTACGCCTTCTTTGTAAGAGCGGCATATTTTATTGATTTCCGAAACCGTTAAGTCACGCAGGCAAATTTTCCCCTCATCGCAATAAGCATCGCCGTAAACTGCTGTATCATCATAGTTAAACTGATACAAGCCAACACCGTACATGGCAGAAGCAAGCGGCTGAGCTATATCTTTAATCATTGTTTTGCAAAATTCAACCGATGACAGCGCCCCGCCGCTGGCATAGGGATAGTGATGATAAATCTCTAAACTCAGATGATTTCTTCTAATAAAAATAGCTATCGCTCCGCCGTAGGAATCGGATAAATCAGTACCGCGGCGGCTCCAGGTCGGCGGCACCATGTTTGCAGCTAAAAGAAAATCTGTAAGCATATATTGACTGCCGCCGGAATTTAGCTTTTGAAGTTCAGGTAAATGCTCCAGCAAACCATGTATAACATAGCTGTATTCCTCAACTGTTTTATTAAGCTTATATTTCTCCATAGCCTTGGAATATCCAGCGATTCCACCGACAGACAATACTCCGATTATTGCCAGAACTCCGAGCATTTCTATCATGGAACGGCCATATTCTCTCGCCCCCTGCGGGAGAGAGTGGCGCGACAGCGCCGAGTGAGGGGTATCAATAGACACGTCATTGCGAGCGGAGCGAAGCAATCCATAATCCTCGCCCCGTGCGGGAGAGGGTGAGGCGTAAGCCTCGGGTGAGGGGTACTTATTAAACTTGCAAAAGGTACTAAACAAGTTACACCAGCACTTATGCAATAATAAGGCTAATTTATTGACTAAGTTTGAGACTAGTTTACACAGGATTCTAGGCACAGGGCCTAGAATGACTGGTGCTAGAGGCGCTGTTTTATTAGCTTCCCCTACTCTCTCCCTGCTCTTACCGCTTAAAAAATTCATACTCTTCAACATCTTATTCCTCCTATTATGTGTAAAAA
>CAVKTH010000044.1:0-14661 GCA_963659495.1 Bacteroidaceae bacterium
ATAGAATAATCCTCCCACAATGTCAACACCTTTTTTCATTTTTTTTTACGTTTTTCATTTTTTCTGTGTCAAACAAGCATATATTACCATCAGCTTAATAACTTTCAAGCTGTCATTTAGTTGTAAATACAAATCGTTGCAGATGTTATCCACAGACACGGGCTAGCAATAACTTTTTTCAAAATAATTTGCATTTTATTTGCACCGTCCTACGTATTTATACTTATTATATATGGGAGGGCTGAAAGCGTCGTTGTGATTCGCTTTAGGCAAAATAAACCGAATCTCTTGGCTGTAGATTCGGAATCGCCGGCGGAATCTGCTAAAAATTATGGCAGAGAGTCGTTTTTATTCTTGATTATCGCGCAATGTTATATATTATATTGTTTGTAAGTATAATTTTAGGAGGAATAAGGATTCTATAATGAGTGACGCTCAAATGCATGATGATGACGGACCGAATATTAACGAAAATATTAAAGCTAAACAAGTTCGTCTGATTGACGCCAACAATGAAAATCGCGGCGTTGTTTCTATTCGCGAAGCCTTGGCTTTGGCCGAAGAAGAGGGTTTGGACCTGATTGAAATTTCACCGCAGGCGACTCCGCCGGTTTGCAAGATTTTGGACTTCGGCAAATACCGCTATGAACAGCAGAAGCGTAAAAATGAAGCCAAGAAAAATCAAAAAATCGTGGAAGTTAAAGAACTTAAGCTGCGCCCAATGATTGAAACTCATGATTATGAGGTAAAAGTTAAGCAAGCTAAAAAGTTTTTGGACCAAGGAAATAAAGTTAAATTCACTATGCGTTTCAAAGGGCGTGAACTCAGCGCTAATGATATGGGAAAAAAGATTTTAACTCAAATACTTGATGATTTAGACGGTGTCTGCAAAGTGGATTCGGAAATGAAGCTTGAAGGCAGACAAATGACTATGGTAGTAGCGCCGGCTAAATAAATAAGACGAATCTGTTTTTTAAGCCTCGCTGACTACGAGGCTTTTTTGTTATAAAGGGAAACAAAGGGATAAAACATGAGTTTTAAAATATTTATAGTTCTGGCTGTGCTTTTAATTATAATCGGACTGATTTTGCTGATTTGGTCTTTCAAAATTGAGCCGAATCTGCTGGAAATCAAGCACTACACCATACAAAATGCTAAGCTTTCGGGTTTGCGAATCGCCTATGCAACAGATTTTCACATAGCAAAGAAAGATAAAAAGCGTCTGAGCAAAATTATAGAGGCAATCAACGCACAGAATGCCGACCTGATTTTACTGGGCGGAGACTTTATTAAGGGTCATAATGATTTGCGCACAATGTCTCCGGAACGAATCGCTGCAAAACTCCGCAAACTGCAGGCTCCGCTTGGTGTTTTCAGCGTTTTGGGGAATCATGACTGGTATATCGGCGGGCGCAAGATGAAGCATGCGCTGCAGGCGGCCGGTATTGTGGTGCTGGAAAATGATAATGAAATTATACATTATAAAGACTCTAAATTTACTCTGGCCGGAGTCGCCGATAAAATTACCTGCGTCGCCGATTCGGGATTGGCTTTGAAGAACACGCCGGAACCGCGAATCCTCTTAACCCATACGCCGGATATTTTTCCGGACATCAGCGAATCGGTTGATTTAGTTCTGGCGGGTCATACGCACGGCGGACAGGTAAAACTGCCGTTTATCGGAGCGCCGATTGTGCCTTTAGAGCATGGACGCCGCTATGCCGAGGGGCTTATAGAAGAAAACGGCCGTAAAATGATTGTTTCCAAAGGGTTAGGAACCAGCCGCATTTCGGTTCGCTTTAACTGCAAGCCGGAAATTTTAGTTATTGAATTTACGGAATAAAAGCATGAAAATCTTAGAAATAGAAAACCGCACAGCTGTATTGCTTAACGAGTTATTGGAACTTTGGGAAAAATCCGTACGCGCCACCCATTTGTTTTTAAACGAATCGGATATTCAAAATATCAAGAAGTATGTGCCGGAAGCTTTGAAAAATGTACCGCATTTAATTATTGCCGCCGATTCGCAAAATAAACCGCTCGCTTTTATGGGGATAGCCGATAATTTTTTAGAAATGCTTTTTGTTGTGCCGGAAGAAAGACGAAAAGGAATCGGCTCGGCATTGTTAAAATACGGCATGGAAAAATATCATATAAATGAATTGTCGGTAAATGAGCAGAATCCGGCAGCTAAATTATTTTATGAACATTTGGGATTCGTAACCTATAAAAGAACAGAATTAGATGAGCAAGGCAATCCTTTTCCGATTTTGTATATGAAAAAAGCAAAAGCGTCCTGATTTTTTTTCAGAACGCTTTTTACTTTGTTACAAATCTGCATCGGCTAAAACTGAAATATAGTCTGATGAATTATAGCCTATCAAGCTTGAGTTTTCTTCTCAGATCAATTTTCATAGACAAATCATCAGCCTCATACCAGCCAAGCATTTTATAAATCCACTTTCTACTGATACGCAAAATTACCTCTACCCGCTTTGTTTTATTGAAATAATAAACAGTCTCAGGACAAGCCCAGAGCTTATTGTCACCGACAACTACTCCATAATATACCCCGTCAATCAAAACAGCATAGCAACTGGCTAAGAATGTTTCATTTTTTTTAAATATATCATATGGGACTATCTGACTGCCTGAAACCTCAATTCTTTTATATAAAAAAGACGGCAGGAAGGCATTCAAATCACTCAGCAAATCCAAAGGATAGATAACTTTAAACGGCAAATCGCCGATAATCCTAACCTCTAGCTCCAGCGTTTGAGTAATGCTTCGGTCAAACAAGCGTCTGTAGATTTTATTAAAAAAATTCATACTCACACTAATTTTAAGTTAAACAATAATTTAAGTCCACTCGCTACTTATGCAAAAAGCCCTGCTCCTTACAATAGATAATCGCGCTATTGAAAGAGAAATCCCGCCCGAACTCAATAATCGTCCGTGTAAAATTATCATGCGTATTGACTTTTTTGATGCTCTTAGCCCACAAGCTCAGATTTTTGTGCATATAACAAATCAAAAAATATTTGTCCGCATCCATCTTGCTCAGAGGAATCGTCACAACATTAGTCTTGACAAAATGATAATCATGAGGATCGCAGGAAAAAATATAGTTGGCACCGGTTATAGCACCATAATATTTTCCATTTAACTCTACAACATAGCAGCAGCCGACATACGAATTGTCATCGTTGCTATAAATATTGTAAAGCCGGATGTCTCTGGTTGTCAGGCGCATTACAGCTTCTGTTTGCAAACCAATAGCCACACCCAGCGCCGGAAGCATATCTTGCGGACTGGCAACCAGGTGGTCAAAATGAACAAGAGATTTAAAACTGCCTCTGTTCCATGCTTTTTTATTTTTTCCAAACAAAAAAGCCTTAAGTTTTCTTAACAGCTCCATACATAAAAATTTAAATTCAACAATAATTTTTAACTAAAGCTGAGTATAATGATTTTTATATTTTTGTCAAGTTTTCGTTAAGACATATTTTGCAGTTGACTTAGTGAGTGATGGCTGCTTTTGAGCAGTTATTTTTCTATAACCACGACGGCTTGGGCAAAAGGATAGTCATCGCTTAGGCTCACTAAGGCTTGGGCGGTTACGCTGAGTTTTTGCAAATATGTAAAAGCCATGCCGCTAATCAGCAATTCCGGTTTTCCTAAGTCCGTATGCAGAATTTGAATATCTTTCATAAAAATGCCGTCGCGGAAACCTGTGCCTAAAGCCTTAACAAAGGCTTCTTTGGCCGCATAGGCTTTAGCCAGCCTGCAGGCTAGTTCTTTATAGGTTAAATCGCCGCGCGAATCCAATTCAGCTTGTTCATGCACTCCCATAATCTTTTGCTTAAAACGTTCCAAAAACTCCGGAGATTTAGCAATTCTTTCAATATTTACAATGTCGCAGCCCAGCCCCAATATCATGAATCATACTCCTTATTTGTTGGCACGGGAAACATAGCTGATTGATTTTGCAGATTTTAAAGCTGTTACCAGATTGTTCAGCTGTTCCACATTTTTAACTTCTATATCCAGCAAAATCTCAAAGTAGCTGACGGTGCGATATGTAATATTCAAGTTCATAATATTAGAGTTTGCCTTGGCTACAATATTCGCCACATCGGCCAAAGCCCCCGGCTCGTTGCTAATCATCAGCTTCAGGCGCGCCGTATGCTTTTCATTTTCGGCGTCTGTACCCCAGTCAATATCCAGCCAGCGCTCCGGCTCTTTTTCATAATTTTTCAGCGACGGGCAGTCCAAAGTATGAACAGTCACGCCTTTGCCGGTAGTAACAATGCCGACAATTCTGTCGCCCGGAACCGGATGGCAGCAGCCGGCAAAATGCACAGCCATGCCGTCTATCAGCCCTTTAATTTTAAGCGCATCTTTTTTGGATTGTTCTTTTTTGAAAACCGGCAGTTTAATGGAGCTTACCATTTTTTCCAGCTTAGACTGCTTATAAGCCGGATGCACGGCGCGCAGAACATCCCAGCCGGTAACCAGACCTTCGCCGACTTTGGCATAAATATCATCAACGGTTTCGGCTTCAAAATTAGAAAGCACGTTAACCAGTCCTTTTTCGCTGAATTCCTGTTCTTCCTGCTTAAACAGCTTTTCCAGAATTTCTTTGCCCAGCGTGATAAACTGCTCGCGCTTATTGATACGGACATAGCGGCGGATTGCGGCTTTAGCTTTGCCGGTAACCACAAACCTATCCCATTCCACCGACGGATGCTGATTTTTAGCGGTTAAAACTTCCACCTGATCGCCGTTTTGCAAAATAGTCCGCAGCGGTTTGATTTCTCCGTTGATTTTAGCTCCGACGCAGGTATCGCCCACATTAGAATGCACGGCATAGGCAAAATCAACCGGCGTAGAACCGACCGGCAGACCGATTAAATCGCCTTTAGGCGTAAAACAGAAAACTTGGTCGTTATACATCTCAAGCTTGGTGTTTTCCAAAAACTCATCCGGATTTTGCGCCTGATCCAAAATTTCCAGCAGCTCGCGAATCCAGCGGAAGTTTTTACCCTCGGTGCGCTGACCTTGCTTATACGCCCAATGGGCGGCCACGCCTTTTTCATTTACCTCGTGCATTTCATAAGTGCGTATCTGCACTTCAATCCGCACATCATACGGACCAATCACGCCGGTGTGCAAAGACTGATAGCCATTCGGCTTAGGAGTGGAAATATAGTCTTTGAAACGGCGCGGCACCATGTGATATTTGCTGTGAATAATACCCAAAGCCTGATAGCAGTCCGCCACGGTATCAACGCAGATACGAAAGGCCATAATGTCGGAAAGCTGTTCAAAAGAAGCGTTTTTAAGCTGCATTTTGCGCCAAATGGAATACGGAGACTTCTCGCGTCCGGTAATGGTGCAATGCACGCCGTTATCCGCCATATCTTGTTCCAGCTGCTTAATAATCTTCGGCACAATATCGCTGCCCTGTTCGCGTAAAAAGTTCAGGCGGGCGACAATAGAGTCATGCGCGTCTTTATAGAGTTCGGCAAAAGCGATTTCATCCATTTCTTCTTTGACTTCCTGCATACCGATACGCTCGGCCAAAGGCGCGTAAATATCCAAAGTTTCTTTAGCTATGCGGGCGCGTTTTTCCGGCGGGCAAAAATGCAGGGTGCGCATGTTATGCAGGCGGTCGGCAAGCTTTATCAGCAGCACGCGGATATCTTCCGACATCGCCAAAAGCAGCTTGCGGAAATTTTCAGCCTGTTTGCTGGAGCCGGATTTTTGCTCAATCATCGCCAATTTGGTTAAGCCGTCCACCAGCTGAGCCACTTGGTCGCCGAATAAATTGCTGATTTCATCAAGCGTGGTGTCGGTGTCTTCAACCGTATCATGCAGCAAAGCGGCGATAATAGAGGCGCTGTCCAGCTTGAACTTGGTAAGAATGCCGGCAACCTCAATCGGATGCGAATAGTACGGGTCGCCTGAAGTCCGCAGCTGAGAGCCGTGTTTTTTCAGGGCAAACACATAGGCGCGGTTCAGCGCGTCTTCATCGGCGTAAGGGTCGTAAGATTTTACTAAATCAACAAGTTCATACTGTCTCAGCATCGGGCGTTATCCTGTCTATCAATAAAAAAAAGCAAAACATACATAATATATAATACGTTTTGCTTTATGAAATGTTAATTTTTCGGATGAAGATTATAAATCGTCATCGTCTCCCATGCCGTCGTCCAAAGCCTCATCGCCCAAGTCGGCGTCATCGTCAAAATCAATATCGGCGTCAGCGTCAGAATCCAGATTCAAGTCATCATCGTCATCGCTGCCGTGAACCTGCATGGTGTCATTCAAATCTTCATCGCTGATCATATCGCTGGAGAACTGACCGTCCATATCTGCCAATTCTTTTTCAGCCGCCAGAATTTCTACTTCTTCATCTTCCGGCTCTTCAACTTCAACGTATTTCTGCTGTCCCATAACCAAAGACTTCTGCAAATCTTCAATGCTTACGCGGTTCTCGGCGATTTCGCGCAAAGCCACAACCGAATTTTTGTCATTGTCGCGTTCAACGCACAGCGGAGCGCCGGAAGAAATATCGCGGGCGCGCTGAGCTGCAACCATTACAAGGTCATAGCGGTTAGGAATTTTATCAATACAATCTTCAACAGTAACTCTTGCCATTTTAAATACCTTTTAATTAAAAGTTTGTCTGTTTAGTGTTTATACATACTATCCGTTGGAAATGCAAGGATTTTTTTCAAATCCGCCGGAATTTTATACTCGTGCAGCTGCGCGGCTTATCTGAAAAACAGCCCCATGCAAACGCTGCTGCCGTCATAATCTTTTGAGCCGGTGCGGCAATATTTGTTGGCAATATCGTGCGTTACAATGTTTATGCCGCCGTCGGCGCAGGCAAAATAAGCGTCATTGCGTTCATATGTTCCCTCGCAGCCTTGCCCGTTTTGCTTTATGCCTGAAGCACCGTTTAAAAAGTTATGCGCTAAGTTGATTGAAACGCCGTATAATCCGGTTGCATTGCCGCTCCCCCAATTCTGAGTGGCTAAGGCGATGCATTGCCTTTCGGTCAGCCCGCAGATTCGCAAACCGAAAATTGCTCCATCCTCGGACGCAGCCAGCCAAACCGAGGTATTTCCGCCCAAGGGCAGCTGATAGTCATTCTGCGGATATATTCCCAGCTGCAGCGCCTGCGACGATCCTAAGCCCTCATAAGTTTTTTGATTAGCATAGGTTGTCCGCACGTTTGACACAATCTGCATCAGATAGTCTATAGACTTGCTGATTTTAAACTGTTCCATGGCTTTGCTGTATCCGGCAATTCCGCCGACACTAAGCACCCCGATAATCGCCAAAACACCCAGCATTTCTATCATACTCCGGCCAAGTTCAGAAACAGACTTCTGCATTTATCTCTCCTTTTTATATTTTAGATATAGTTCATTAAACAGAACTACTCATAAAAAGTCAAGTGTTTTATATTAGAGGCATGAACAAAAGAGATGCTCAAAATATAAGTGATAAAATTGTTGCCGTTCTTAAAGAAGAACGCATAAAAAAAGGTATCAGCCAATATAAACTGGCTAAAGATACCGGCATGAGCAAAAGCTCTATACTATATATAGAAAACGGCAAGCAGCACCCTACCCTTTATACAATCATCCTTATTTCAAAATATCTGAATGTAGAAATCGGCAGCATTATCAGCTCTATTGAAAATATGTGACAATAAACAGCGCTAAAAATTTAAGGCTTCCAAAAGCGGAAGCCTTGCGTTTTTTACACAATATCAGTTTTTACGCCATATCCGGCAGTAAAGGTTTCATATTCTGGTTATAATATTCTTCAGCCCAAGCGCGCATAGAATCAAGCACTGGCTTTAAGTTATAGCCTAAATTTGTCAGAGTATATTCAACTTTCGGCGGAATTTGCGCATATACGGTGCGGATTAAAATTCCTTTTTCTTCCAGCGCGCGCAAGTTAGAGGTCAAAACTTTCTGCGTTATATCGCCAAGCTCTTTTTTGATTTCGCCAAAGCGTTTGGTGCCGTCCATCAACTCTTGAATAATCATCACTTTCCAGCGGTCGCCCATGGTTTTCAGGGCCATTTCCACCAGATTTTCCGGCATTTCTATCATTTATTTTCTCCAAAATTCACATCATTTTTATATTTAACATACCAAATTTTATTTTTCAAGTCCTATTGCTTGCTCAGGCACAGATTTATTTTTTGCTGTCTCTACTTTAAAAAGCCTTTGCCGCCACTATCTTTATGCACACACAATTTGAAAGGGAGATAAAAATGCGCCGAATCTGTTTGTTTGCCGGTTATGATAAAGAAAATCAAATTCAAGATTATGTAGTCTATCTGATTAAGGAACTCTCCAAAATCAGCGAAGTTTATTTTATGGGCAACGGCAGATTTCCGCCGGACGAGCTATTCAAAATTGCTCCCTATACGCAAATGTTTTACTCTCAGCATATGCCGCTTAAAGATTTCGGCTGCTGGCAATATTTGATTGCCAAACTCGGCTGGGAAAAGCTGGAAAAATATGACGAGCTGATTTTGTGCAACGACAGCGTTTACGGTCCGTTATATAATTTAGAAGATTTTTTCCGTTCTATGGAGCGAAAAGGCTATGATTTTTGGAGTGCAACTTCTGATTATGAAAGCAATTTTCATCTGCACAGCTATTGCATGGTCTTTACGCAGGATGTTATCAAAAACGCTCAGTTCCACAAATTCTGGCGTTCGGTTCCTTTTGCCTATGACGCCGACAACTGCGAGCGTGAATTAACGCCGCTTTTAACCGAGCAAGGTTTTATCGGCAACAGCTATATCCGCACTTTTAAGCAGGAAAATGTTTTGCATAATCCGGTGCAGATGCTGCAGGAGCATAAAGCTCCGTTTGTAAAAGTTAAAAGCTTTCTGCCGGAAAACGAATATACCGCCGGCACCGGAATTGAGCTGCGCCATCAGCTGCGCACCCGCACGGACTATGACACCGCATTGATTCAAAAGCATATAAACATGGCACACCTGCCGCAGACGGTAGGACAGAAAATCGCCCGCTTTGCCGGTTTATAATCAGGCGATCCAAGCGTTAGGCAAATGTTTCACGGTAAACGGAAGCCGCACCAGAATTGCGTCAAAACGCAGGTCGTAATTTTTATATTCCGGACGGCTGCCCGCAAAAACTTCAGCGCCTTTAATCAGGCGCAACTGCTGCTTGCGGGTAATGGCATAGGCCGCCTCATCTAAAGTGCGGCGCTTTTTGACTTCGGCAAAAACCAAGCACTTTTTCCTGCAGGCGATTATATCTATTTCTCCGGCGGTAGTTCCACGCCCGACTGTAATATTTTTAGCAATAATCCGATAGCCATGCAGCCGCAAGTACATACGCGCTAAAAATTCCGCCCACTTGCCGCTATGGTAATTATTCATTTTTCAGTTCCAAAGCCAAGGCGTATACATCATTTTTATTTAAGCCGAATTGTTCCGACAGTTCCTTAACTGCAGATTTCAGCGTAGTTTCCTGCAAGCGCTTTGCCAGCAAATCTTTAATATCGGCTGCTGTATACTGAGGCTCTTCCGGCGGAGCGACAATAAACACAAACTCGCCTTTAGGCTCATTTTCGGCAAAATGCGCCCGCACCTCGGCAAAGCTGCCGGTCTGCACTTCTTCATACATTTTCGTAAGTTCGCGGATAACCGAAATTTTACGGCTGCCGAAAACTTCAGCTGCCTGCTCTAAAGTTTTCAGCAGACGCGGCGCGGTTTCATAAAAAATCAGCGTGCTGTTAATGTTTTTAAGCTCATTAAACAAATCAGAGCGGGCTTTGTCTTTGTTGGGAATAAATCCCGCAAACAAAAAACGGTTTGTCGGCAGTCCTGAAAGCTGCAGCGCTGTAATAACTGCGCAGGCGCCCGGTACAGCTGTCACATAAACGCCCTGTTCGCGGCACTTGCTGACCAATTTATACCCGGGGTCGGAAATCAGCGGCGCTCCGGCATCGCTGACCAAAGCCATAACATTGCCCTCGTTAATCAAATCTATCAGCTGCTGCGCCTGTTTTTCTTCATTATGATCTTGATAGGTAATAAATTTTTTATTCAAAGGCAGCCCCAGCAGCGAAAAAAGCTTTTTTGTCATGCGGGTATCTTCGCAGGCGATTATCGGCGCTTCATTCAAAACATCTAAAGCGCGCTGTGAAATATCCTGCAGGTTTCCGATAGGGGTAGAAATTAAATAAAGACCGTTTTTTAACATCAAATTCACTTTACAAAAACAAGTTTAAGCATTATTACTAAGGTATTGTTTTATATTTTAAGGAAAAATGCAAGTGTTAAAAAAAATAAGCGCCCTGTTTTTATTGTTTGTAATCGGCGGATGCGGATTGATTGAACGCTCAGAGCCGATGCCTCAGCAGACTTTTAACTATCAAAACAGCCTGCCGCAAAATACGGTAGAAATGACGGATTATTCTCATGTTGACTTAGGCAATGCCGAAAGTTTCAGGGTCGCCATGCTGCTGCCGCTCAGCGGAAAAGTCAGCGATATGGGACAAAACATGAAAAACGCTGCCCTCATGGCTATCGGCGACTTAAACAATAATAACCTGCTGGTGCAGTTTTATGACACTAAAAGCACGACCAGCGGCGCGCGAATCGCAGTTGAAAATGCCATAAGCGCCAAAAGCGATTTAATTATCGGTCCTTTGCTGGGCGAAGAAGTCGCAGCTATCAGCGAAACCGCAAAAAATGCAGATATTCCGGTTATTTCATTTTCTACAGCGCCTAATGTTCTGCAAGACGGCGTCTATACCATGGGGCTGCTGAACGAAGAACAAATAGAAAGAACCATCCGCTATGCGGTGTCGCAGGGACGGCTGAAACTGGCTTTAGTTTTGCCGGATAACCAAAGCGGCATAAACATGTTTAAGGCAGCGATGAATGCAGCGCAGCTGCACGGCGCGTCTGTTGTAAAAGTCGGTTTTTATGCTCCGAACAGCATGGACTTTACTAAGCTGGCGGCACAAATTACCGGTTCTGCCCGCGTGGCAGCTTCTCAGCGCAAAAGCAAGCCGGCAGATAAAAATGCAGCTAAAACAGAAGAAGAAACCGCGCCTTTGGATTTTGACGCATTGCTGGTTCCGGAGTTTGGCAACCGTCTGAAGTCAATCACTTCAATGTTCAGCTATTATGACGTTTCGGCGCCGGAAGTACTGTTTTTAGGTACTTCGGTTTGGGGCAATACCAACCTAAGCAAAGAAACCGAGCTGTACGGCGCCGTATATCCGGTTATGTCTATGTCCCGCTTGGCACGCTATAAACAAAAATATTATGAAATGTTCAGTCAAAAATCCAATGACTTAAGCATTTTTGCCTATGACGCCGTGGCTCTGTCTTCGGCCTTGTCGCACAAGGATAAGGACTATTTAAAGGAAGCGATAACCAATCTGGACGGCTTTTACGGCATAAGCGGAGCGTTCAGGATTTTTGCCAACGGTAAAAACGAACACGGCTTGGATATGGTAAAAGTTACATCCGGCGGCCCGCAGATGATTGAAGCGGCCAGCAGTAAGTTTTATTCGGCAAATCCGGCCTATGCGCAAAGCGGCGTTACCGATTTTTATATGCCGACGGTTTACGGCAAAAACAGCAATGAACTGCGGCAAATTCTGTTAAACGTGCAATAACTTTATTTTTTGCTTGCAAAATCCGGAAATATGCCCATTATAAAGAAGTATTTTTAATGAAGGGCTTAGGATTGAAAAGCCGCCAACCCGGTCAGGTTCGGAAGAAAGCAGCCGTAACGGTCAGTACAAGGTCTAAGTCCCTTCGCCTTTAATGAGTTTTGAAAAGAATGGCTGATAACAATACACAATATGTGGCTTTGGCACGCAAATACCGCCCGCAGACTTTTGAAGATTTGCTGGGGCAGGATGCGCTTGTACAAACATTGACTAACGCCATTCAAAATAACCGCCTGCACCATGCTTATATTTTAACCGGTATCCGCGGCGTAGGCAAGACTACAACCGCCCGACTGATTGCCCGCGCCATAAACTGCACCGGTCCGGACGGCAAAGGCGGCCCGACAATTCATCCCTGCGGAGAATGCGAAAACTGCAAGGCGATTGCCGCCGACAGGCATATTGACGTGATTGAGCTGGATGCTGCCTCCAAAACCGGTGTTGACGATATGCGGGAGATTTTGGACGGCGTGCGCTATAAGCCGACCATGGCTCGCTATAAAGTTTATATCATAGACGAAGTCCACATGCTGTCCAAAAGTGCATTCAATGCTTTGCTGAAAACTTTGGAAGAGCCGCCGGCGCATGTGATGTTTATTTTTGCCACTACAGAAATCCGCAAAGTTCCGGTTACCATTCTGTCACGCTGCCAGCGCTTTGATTTGCAGCGCATCAGCATAGAAACTTTGGTTAAATTGTTCCATAAAGTTTTAGCGGCGGAAAATATTGAAGCCGAAGACGAGGCTTTGCATATGGTTGCCCGCGCGGCAGACGGTTCGGCGCGCGACGGGCTTTCTATGCTTGACCAAGCCATTGTGCTGGGCAACGGCAAAATAGAAAATGCAACCGTAAAAAATATGCTGGGTTTAGCAGACAGACAGCAGACTTTTGCTATGTACGAAAAATTGCTGGAGGGCAATGTGGCAGAAGTTTTGCAAATTCTGCACCAGCTTTATACCGACGGCGCGACTCCGATGCTGGTTATTCAGGATTTGGTAGATATCACGCACCTGCTGGCAAAGGTTAAGATTATACCGGACTATATAAATGACCCATCGGTCGGCGAAAATGACCGCGAGATGTGCAAAAAGCTCAATGCGGCGCCGATAGCCATTCTTTCTAAGATTTGGCAGATGCTAATAAAAGGAATCAGCGAACTGCAATATGCAAATGTACAGATAGACGCGCTGGAAATGATACTGATGCGCATAGCCTACTCCGCTAACATGCCGACTCCTGCAGACCTGCTGAAGGAATTAAAAAAAAAATCAGGACTGAATAACTCAGCCGCCCCCCGCAAGATTGTTTTGAACAGCACAACTGCCGTTGCTGACTCGGAACCCCATATTGATTCGGAGCTGACAGAAAACAGCGGCTTTGAGCTTTCGGTGCCGGAAGACTTGGCTAAACTGCTGAATGCCAAACGGCAAATGCTGCTGCTGTATGCGGTTAAAAACGATATGTCGTTCAAAGAATTTACCGCGGGCAGAATGCGCATCGCTCTTTCAGAAAAAGCTGATAAAGATTTAATCGCAAACCTGCGGAAATTCTTGGCTAAAGAAACCGGAGTTTCTTGGGTTATAGACATAGATTACGAGCCGCTGGGCGAAACTTTGGCCTATAAAGAAACTAAAGAGCTGGAGCGCGACAAGAAAAATATCTCTGAATATCCGTTAGTAAAAGCTATACTTAGCGAGTTTAACGGTGCTAAAATAGAGACCGTTATCCGGAAAGCGGTTGAAAATGCCGAAGATGAAGAAGCGGCAGATTTTATTGTTCCGGAAGAAAATTCTGAAACTTATGATGATGAGGATAATTAAATGTTAAATATTCAAGGAATTATGAAACAAGCTCAGCAAATGCAGCGCAAAATGCAGGAAACTCAGGCTAAATTGGCGCAGGAAGAAAAAGAGGGCGTAAGCGGCGGCAATTTGGTTAAAGTTGTGCTTAACGGTAAATCTGAAATGAAAAAAATCAGCATTGACAAATCATTGATGAATGCTGAAGAAGTTGATGTTTTAGAAGATTTAATTTTGGCTGCTTATAACGATGCTCATCAAAAAGTTGACGCCATGATGGAAGAGGGTATGAAAGAAGCCACCAACGGTATCGGGCTAGGCGGATTGAAACTTCCGTTTTAAGATTTGAGGCGCTGCCGTGCAGGGTAAAGAAATAGAAAAACTAACCAAAATTATTGCCAAGCTTCCGGCTTTAGGCACTCGTTCGGCCAGGCGGATTGTGCTGCAGCTTTTGAAAAAGAAAGAAGCTGCCATGCTGCCGCTGATTGCGGCGCTGCAGGAAGTGGCGGATAATGTAAAAAAATGTCCGGTCTGCGGTAATTTTGATACGGCGGAGCCGTGTTCGGTTTGCCAAGACGCCGCCCGCGACCGCGAAACCGTCTGCGTGGTGCAGGATGTTGCCGATTTGTGGGCAATGGAGCGCGTTGGGCTGTACCGCGGGCAATATCACGTTTTGGGCGGTATTCTTTCGGCGCTGGACGGCGTTACTCCGGATGATTTAAACATGGAAGGACTTTTTTCACGTCTGCAGAACGGTGTAATAAAAGAAGTAATTTTAGCTCTGCCCGCAACTATTGACGGACAGATTACCGCACACTATCTGCTGTCACGGCTGAAAGAATTTCCGGTAAAAGTCACGACATTGGCTCAAGGAATCCCGCTGGGCGCCGAGTTGGATTATATGGATGACGGAACAATCCAGCTGGCTCTTTCCGCCCGCAAAGAGTTATAGTCAAACGCCTTGTTTTATTCAAACAAGGCGTTTTTCATCGGCTGCTTATGCCGTTCTTGTGATACAAAAAATGAGTGGTGCATGGCTATATTTCATTTTCTATAGTTAATTTCATAACGCTACGGCTTGACAAAATAGAAGAAAAAGGATATATAA
>CAVKTH010000045.1:0-14572 GCA_963659495.1 Bacteroidaceae bacterium
CAGCAACCTCGCCCCTTGAGGGAGAGGTCGGAGCATCGCTCCGGGTGAGGGGTAATAAAAACATAACAACCGGCACTAAGGCAGAGTCCCCAGCACCAGTCATTCTATGCCTTGTGCATAGAATCTTGTTGCAACGAGTCTCTAACCTAGTCAATAAATTAGCCTTATTATTGCATAAGTGCTGGCTTAGTGCCTTTTGCATGTTCTTTAAGTACCCCTCACCCGACGCCAAGGCGTCACCCTCTCCCTCACGGGGCGAGGGATTGCACCGCCCTTGGTGCGACAAGATCCTAGGTACAGACTGTGCGTCACGACCTAGTATGACTAGTGGCAGAGGCGCAAATTCCTTTGGCAGAAGTATGATAGAAATGCTGGGCGTTTTAGCAATCGTCGGGGTACTGAGTGTCGGCGGAATTGCCGGATATTCCAAAGCAATGACAAAATATAAAATCAATAAAACAACATCTCAGATAACCCAGATTGCAACTGGCACATTAACAGCTTTTGCAAATTCTAAGACATTTTCCGGTACAGACAATGAATATCCAAACGAATTTATCACTGGAAATTCTGGAGACTTAGAATTATTTGAAACATTAGGAATTATTGATGCTAAAATGATTGTAAATGGAAATTTAGTTCATGAGCTTGGCGGCAACCTTAATATTTACGGAGCAGAACGCTCTTTTGCTATTACTGTAATGAATCTATCACGAGAAGCTTGTATTGCTCTGGCAACTAATGATTGGGGTGTAGGTTCTGGCTATTTTAAAGGACTGGAGATAAATGCCGGTCAAATGCCTGTGGTGGCACAAGATTGCATTTATAGCAGCGACAGTGCCGGAATTATTGAGGATGATGTTTTAGCTTGTGTAGACAACGATACTGTAGCACTTCCTTTATCGCCTAGTGTCGCAGCCAAAGGCTGTACCTGTATTTCAAATACATGTGTTATGGAACTAGCATATCAATATTAGTAATATATCAGTTGTAAAAAACAAACTAAAAACCGGCTGTTATAAAACAACCGTTTTCTTCTATACAATTTAAAGCCGTTCTAGAATTTAGAACGGCTTTTCAAAACGCAAAACAAATCTACAAATAAACGACAAAGCGCGATTTTATCGGCGTGTCGTCATCTTTAGCAAAAGCTAAAGCTCCCGGTTCCGGCAAAAAATTACTTAAAATATCCTTTTCGGCCAAATACATAACCTCGGTTTGCAAATCATCCGCGGCAATACCTTTGTTCCGTAAAGCAAACATCATGTTGTTGAATGCTGTCATGTTAGAAAACAAGTGTTCCCAATTTCCTAAACTAGGAAGACTGCGGAAACGGGTATATTTGCTGCATTGAATATTTTCTTTATGCTGCGCCAACCGTATTTCCTTATAGGTAGTTGCAGCAATATTCTGTTTATGCACCAATAATCCGTGAAACGAAACACCCCAGACTTTTTCTTTTTGCGTCAAATCCAAATACGGCAAAACAAATAGTTTTTTGTTTGTTCGTTCATAGACTACAGACATCGGCAAAAAAAGGTGGGTAGGATTTTCGTCTTTGTTTTCTTGCTGTTCAAAGAACTCAGCGGCTTCGTCAGGCGTTAAAGCAATTTTCTGCAAAAGCTTAAACTTAGATTGTTTATCCATACTTTAATAATTTAGATAATTATACACTTTAGGCTTTTGTTATAGCCCCTCCCTGCTCTGCCGTCAATGTTTATTTTTCGGGCTGTTCTTCAGTTTTATGTTCAGCTTCTTCGGTTTCTGTTTTAGCTTTGTTGTAGGCGTTGTTCAGCATGTTTTTAGCATTTTCCGAAACCTCTGAACCTACTTCGCTTACGGTGGAGTTTTTCGTGATTTTGCCGTCATAAAAGCCGGAAATTACTACATAAATTATAAAAACCAGCGCAATGTAAAACGCATATTTCAAAAATGTACCCATACTATATCTCCTTTGCTGTTTATAAAAAGAGATAAGCGCATTTGCCGTATTTTCAAGAGGAAGCGGCTAGCGGCGCTCAAAGAGTTTTTCTATATCCGCCAGCTTGATTTTGACGTATGTCGGCCGCCCGTGGTTGCATTGTCCGGAATGCTCCGTTTTCTCCATATCGCGCAGCAGGCAGTTCATTTCTTCTATATTCAGCGGACGCCCTGCCCGCACCGAACCATGACAGGCGATAGTCGCGCAAATATGGTGGATTTTATCGCTTAAGGCATATTCGCCGCCCCATTCGGAAATCTCCGCAGCCATATCCTTAACCAGCTTTTTTACATCCGTATCGCCGAGCAGCGCCGGAATTTCCCGCACCAAAACCGCTGAGGTTCCGAATTCTTCAAGCCTCAGCCCCAGCTGCGAAAGCTGCGGCGCATATTCTAAAATATTTTCTTTTTCCGACAGGCTTAAATCCACAACTTCCGGCAGCAGAAGCATTTGCGTCGGCACCTGCTCATGCTTGGACATACTCTGCTTCATGCGTTCCATGGTTATACGCTCATGCGCGGCGTGCTGGTCTATAATCACAATACTGTCTTCGGTTTGCGAAATGATATAAGTGTTGTGAAACTGCGCCTTAGCCAGTCCAAGCTCGCCGACTTCCGCCACGGTTTCTGCCGCCGGTTCTTCGGCCACCCGCACCGAAAATTTACTTTCCAGCGCCGGTATAGACATTGTAGAAGCCGTGCTTTTAGCCCGCCCGCCGCCAAAGCTATGCACATGATTGAACGGAGTTGCCGCAAAACCGGCAGCAGGTTCGCGCAGCATATAATTTTCATCCGGCTGCGGTGCATGCAGCGGCGCCAAGTCTGTTTCTTCGCCATCTATAGTTCGTTCCAGCAGATGTTCCAGCCCGCCGGTCTCTGCGCTTTTCTTCCCGCCGAAACTCAAAGCATGGCGGATGCTGCCTACCAGTAGCCCGCGGATAGCTCCGTTGTCATAAAAACGCACTTCCGCTTTAGTCGGATGCACGTTCACGTCAACATACATCGGCTCCACTTCAATAAACACAGCGCAGGCCGGATAGCGCCCGGAAGTCATCATATCCTGATAAGCGCCTTTGATTGCGCCCAAAATCAGCTTATCGCGCACCGGACGGTTATTTACAAACAAAAATTCCGACAAAGAATTAGCCTTGTTATAGGTCGGTACCCCGATAAAGCCGCTGATTTTGCAAAAGTCGTTATGCGCGTCAATCGCCACGGAGTTTTCTTCAAACTCGCCGCCCATTACATCGGCAACCCGGCGCTGGCGGCGGTCAAACAGCTCGCCCTGACAGGCGTTTAAAGCCACTTTCTTTTTGCCGTCGCTCTCCAGATAAAAAGAAATCTGCGGGTTTGCCAAAGCTATGCGCTGCAGCATATCCACGCATTGCGCCGCTTCTGATGAATCCGATTTCATAAACTTTAAGCGCGCCGGCGTGGTATAAAACAAATCGCGCACTTCAATTTTGGTGCCGTAAGTTACTGCCGCCGGTTTAACCTCGCCTTTGTCGCCGCCGTTTACGCTGATTTGCCAGCCGCTGTCGGCACCTTTTTGACGCGAGCTGATAGTCATTTTCGCCACAGAGGCAATAGACGGAAGCGCCTCGCCGCGGAAGCCTAAAAAATTGATATTGAATAAATCATTATCCGGCAGCTTAGACGTAGCATGCCTTTCCACCGCCAGCGGCAGCTCTTCCGGACTGATGCCCTTGCCGTTGTCGCTGACCGTTATCAGATTTTTTCCGCCGCCGACCAGCATTACTTCTATTTTATCGGCGCCTGCGTCAATCGCGTTTTCTACCAGCTCTTTTATAACCGATGCCGGACGCTCAATCACTTCGCCGGCAGCGATTTGGTTGACTAAATTAGACGGTAAAACGCGGATTGGCATAGCTTAAACCTACTTTCTGATTTTTTTGATATAGTTAATCAGCGAGGCTGTAGAGCTGTCATGCTCTACACCGAAAGCCGTTCCCTCAATTTCCGGCAGAATATTCAGCGCCAGCTTTTTGCCAAGCTCAACCCCAAACTGGTCAAAAGAATTTATATTCCAGATTACGCCCTGAACATATACCTTGTGTTCATACATGGCAACCAGCATGCCCAGCGTGTACGGGTCAAGCTTTTTAACCACAATCGTGTTTGACGGACGGTTGCCCGAAAAGCTTTTATACTTTTTCAACGCTTCTGTTTCGGCCTTGCTCTTACCGGATTTTTCCAGCTCCAAAGCTGCTTCTTCTACAGTTTTTCCCTGCATTAAAGCCTCGCTCTGCGCCAAAACGTTAGACAGCAGAATTTGATGATGATTGCCGATTTCATTATGCGAAATCGCCGGAATAATAAAGTCTACCGGCACAATTTCCGTACCTTGGTGCAAAAGCTGGAAGAATGAGTGCTGAACATCGGTTCCGGCGCCGCCGAACAGAGCAGGACCGGTGGCATAATTAACCGGCTTATTATCCAAGCTGATAGACTTGCCGTTGCTTTCCATATCCAGCTGCTGCAGATAAGCCGGCAGATATTTCAGATATTGGTCGTACGGAACCACGCAATAGCGGTAAATGCCGTAAAAATTGTTGTACCAGATGCCCAGCAGCGCCAAAATTACCGGAATGTTATGCTCCAGCTCAGTTTCGGCAAAATGCTTATCCATAGCGTCGGCGCCTTTAAGCATGCGTTCAAAATTTTCAAACCCGACGGCAATAGCGATAATCATGCCGATAGCCGACCACATAGAATAGCGGCCGCCGACAAAGTCCCAAAATTCAAACATATTGTCGGGATTGATGCCGAACTTTTCCACTTCCGCCTTGTTGGTGGAAAGCGCAATAAAGTGCTTGGCTACAGCATGCTCTCCCAAGGCGTCTACCAGCCACTTGCGGCAGGTTTTGGCGTTAGTCAGAGTTTCTATGGTTGTAAATGTTTTAGACGCCACAATAAACAATGTGGTTTCTGGGTCAATTTTGTTCAAAACCTCGGCGCAGGCGGTACCGTCAATATTAGAAATAAAGTGACATTTAATATCCTTTGCCCAATACGGACGCAGAGCTTCCACCGCCATAAACGGTCCCAAATCCGAACCGCCGATGCCGATATTGACAATATTCGTCAGTTTTTTGCCGGTATAGCCGGTAAAAGTCCCCAAACGCACCGCCTCTGAAAAATCTTTCATACGTCCTAAAACTTCGCGGATTTTCGGCATAACATCGCGTCCGTCCACATAAACCGGCGTATTATCCTGATGACGCAAAGCCGTATGCAAAACCGCGCGGTTTTCGGTTTTGTTAATTTTTTCGCCGCTGAACATGGCTTGAATACGCCCTTTAACATCGCGTTCGCGCGCCAGTTCAAACAATGCGCTCATAACTTTGTCGTCTATGCGGTTTTTGGAATAGTCCAATAACAAATTTTCAAACTGAACCGTATATTTATCAGCCCGATTTTCATCTGCTGCAAATAAATCTTTCATCTGTGTTTTTTTGAAACGGCGGTAAATGCTTTCCAGTTTATTCCATGACTTAATTTGACTTTTTCCAAACATTATTTTATTTTTCCTCCAATCACTCAGCTCCGAGATTTACAAAATCCGGACTTTTGCTAAAATATTTTTTTGCCGCAGCATTAACTTCTGGCAATGACACTTGTTTTATATAATCATTGCGCTTATCCAAAAAATCAAGTCCTAAATTATATTTTTGCATGGCCGCCAGCATATCTGAAACGCCGTCTATATTGGCAAACCGCAGATAAAACGAATTTATCAAAGATTTTTTAGCTTCTGCCAATTCCTGCTCTGTCACGCCTTTTTCGGCAAACTTGCGCCATTCCTGCTTCAGCAGCTCTTGTGCTTTTGCAAAATTCTCAGGCGTTGCCGAATAGCCGCCCTCTATTAAAGCCGCGGCATCGCTATTGCTTAAATAGGTGTAAATTCCGTAGGTTAGACCTCTTTTTTCACGAATTTCTTTAGACAATCGGGAGCTTAAGCCGGACTCTCCGAAAATATAATTTGCCAAATACAGCGGATAAAAATCTATGCTGTCGCGATAAGTTCCGGCGGAGGCAAAATGGGTCAGAGCCTGCGCCGAATCCCGTTTTGCGCTATATTCCGAACCGTCTGTAAACAATTCTATTTTCGGCAAAGCCTTGCTGCTGCTTTTTTCCGGCAGCGGAGCAAACAAATCTTTCAGCAGCTGTTCAGCCTCTGCTTTAGATAAATCTCCGGCCATACCGACAATTAAATTATCCTGAGCCAACGTGTTTTGCAAATAGGCTTTTAATTCTTCCGGCGAAATATTCTGAATATCTTGAGCCTGCCCCAGCGAGTTGCGGGCGTAAGGATGACCGGCGAAAATATCTTCTTTAAACTTGTTTGCCAGCACCTGCTGCGGATTCTCATCCTGCATTTTCAAAGCGGTCAGAAGCTGCTGTTTTTTTAACGCCAAGGCGTCTTCCTCCAAACGCGGAGCGTATAAAGCAGCCTGCAGCAATTTCTGCGCCGCCGCCATATTTTCTTTAGGGAATGCCAAACTGCCGGAAAAATCATCGGCCGAAACCGAAAATCCCAGCTTGACGCCGTTTTCTTCCGCCGTATCCTTAAAAGTTTGGCTTTCGTATTCTCCGGCGCCCTCGGTTAAAAGCATTGCCGCCAAACGGGCTAAGCCTTGCTTATTTTCCGCATCATGCGCCGAACCGGCATTTTTGAAGATAAAACTGATGCTGACAATCGGGTTGGAGTGTTCCTCCATAAAATAGGCGATAAGCGCGCCCTGCTCTATTTTCTGCACTTTGGCGGCCAGCGTCTTGTTTTTCAGCTCTGATTTATTCAAAATGCTTTCCACATCTATGGTTTTATAATTCTTAACAGCCCCTACCAGATGGAAAACCAGCCATACTGCGGCAATTACCGCCGCCAAGCGTTTGAGATAATACACCAGATTTTTAGGCTTTGCATGTTTAATCATCTTGCTTATCTCCTTTAGCGGCAGCCTGAGGCAGCAGCTCGCCCTCTGCTTCTGATGAATGCAGAAAGACTTCTTTGGCTGCCTGCAGCACGCCGTCTGCGGTAACCGCTTTTATATTATCTGCGTAATTCTGCGCCTCTTCCAGACTAAAACCGTTTATCAGCATATAGCCCAGCCAATAGGCGGCGTCTTCAGGATTATCATTGGCAAAAACCAAGTCTGCCGCCATTTTCTTTTTTACTTTATTCAGTTTTTCCGGCGTTAAATTCTGCAAAGCCTGAGCGCGCGCCTCCCGCAGCGCCATTTTCAAGCTCAGCTGAGAAACTTCCGGCGCAGGAATTGCCGAAACCGTAAACACGCTGTTGGCGGAAGCGTTAAAGCTGTATGAAGCCGAAACTCCGACTGCAATTTTGCGGATATCCACCAGCTCGCGGTATAAAGCGGAAGTCTGCCCGCCGCCCAAGTATTCAGCCAGCACGATATAATCATAAATGCTTCCTTTCAGACCGCCGCTGTCCGGCAGCAGATACTTATAAACCAGCTTCGGCGTATTTATCTGCGGCAGATTCATCTGCAGATGCTCTTTAAACTGCTGATTTTCAGAAGCTGTTTCCTGCTTTATAACTTCTTTTTCGGGAATTTTGCCATAATATTTCTGCGCCAGTTTTTTGGCAGCGGCCGCGTCTATATCTCCGGCCAATACCAAAACTGCATTATTCGGAGCATAATAGCTTTTATAAAAATCCCGCACATCGTCTGCGGTTAAAGCCATAATTTCATCAGACAGACCGGTTACGGGATGCCCGTAAGGCGAATTGCCCCACAGCAGCAGATTCATACGTTCATTAAACGGCGCCGCCGGATTGTTTTCTACCACCTGCTTGCGTTCTTGATACACAATTTTTTGTTCTGTTTCAAAAGCTTCCTTATCAAAGTTTAAGTTTTGCATTCGGTCAGCTTCCAAAGCCATCAATGCTTCAAGCCGGCTGATGTCGGCAAACTGATGATATACTGTCATATCATAGCTGGTAAAAGCGTTGCTGTCGGCGCCGTTTTCATGCATAATCCGGTTATATTCGCCGTCTTTAACCAGTTTTGTGCCGCGGAACATCAAATGTTCCAGCAAATGAGCGCTGCCGCCCCTGCCGTATTTTTCATCAACCGACCCGGCGTTATACCACATCATATGCTTAATCAGCGGAGCTTTGTGATTTTCTATCACCACCACCCGCAAGCCGTTATCCAGCATAAACTCTTCGGCTTTAAAAAGCTTAGCAGCTGCTATTTGCGGCAGCAAAAGCAGTCCGGCCAGCAAAACAGCAAAATTTTTATTCATCTTCTTCAATATCTTCTGCCGTATCCACATTTTTAGGACGGACGCTGTATTCCGGAGGCAAAATCAGCGGCTGTTTTTTCACAACTTTTGTTTCATCCGGACCGGTACGCGTAAAGCCCAGCTTTTCTTTAGTCAGCCCGCAAGCCGAAAGACCGGCGGCCAATAGTCCCAAAACCACTAAAAGACTCAGTTTTTTCATTTTAAACCTCCTCTAATCCTTTCTTTTTACTATCCATAAATTCCAGACAAATCAAAATAAACACGCCGATGCAGATAAAGCTATCCGCTAAATTAAAAGCCGGCCAATGCAGATTCTGATAATGAAAATCCAAAAAATCCAGCACAGCGCCGAAACGCACGCGGTCTATCACATTTCCCACAGCGCCGCCGATAATCAGAGCCAGAGCGGCTACTTTCAGCCTATTAGTTTCTTTTAGCATCCAGCGGAATAAAAACGCTGCCACTCCAAGCGCAAACACGCTTAAAACAACAGCGCCGGTCTGTCCGTGATTGTTAAACATGGAAAAACTTACGCCGGTGTTCCAAACCTTTACCCAATTAAAAAAGCTGGTAACCGCCACCGGCAGCCCCTCTGACAAATCCGTAAACGCCAAAAACTTGCTGATTTGGTCAGCCGCAACGGTTAAAACAATTATAATCAGACCGAGCCGCACTAAATTTCTCCTCAAACTTAAAACCTGATAAAGAGTATACCAAAAGGATTTAAGATGAAAAGCCGGAATTTAAATAGTCTACAGATTTTTTTGTTAAAACATGCCTTTTTTGCGGAAATAAATAATTACAATCAGAGTCGCAAAAACTGAAAGCGACAGCACCACCCAAAAGCCGTATTGCATATTAGCCGCCGGAACCGCCACGTTCATCCCCCAAAAGCTGGCCAGCATGGTCGGGATTGAAAGCACAATCGTGATAGCCGCCAAAAATTTCATAACCAAGTTAACGTTATTGTTAATAATTGAGGCAAAGCCGTCCATCATTCCCTCCAAAATGGAGCGGTGCATATCCACCATTTCAATAGCCTGCTTGTTTTCCACAATCACGTCTTCAAGCAAATCAATATCATCTTCGGTAAACGCCAGCAGCTTTGATGTGGCCGGAGATTTTATCATCCGCAGAATCTTTTCCAAAACCAAGTGGTTATCACGCAGAGCCGTGGTAAAATAAACCAGAGATTTTTGAATTTCTATCAGCTGAAAAAGCTCTTGATTATTGGTGGTTTGCTTTAAGGCGTCTTCAATATGCTCGGTTTTGCGGTTGATAATTGCCAGATAGCGCAAATAAAACTGGGTAATTTTATATAAAATCAGCAGCATAAAACGAGTCCGCTCGCGCGTGTCAAAAGTTTTTGCCGTATTTTTATTAAATGCGCCGAGGATTCGGTTGTCTTTAGAACAAATAGTCAAAAAGTTTTTAGCCGAAAACACCAAACCGCAAGGCAAAGTGTCAAAATTTCCCTCTTCATCCAGCAAAGGCAGATTGATAATCGCCGAAAAGACTCCGTCATCCACTTCGGTGCGGGAGCGCTCATCGGCATCCAACGAATTTTTCAAAATATCCGAATCCACTTTCAGCATAGAAGAAACCTGTTCAATTTCTTCTCCGCTCGGGTTGATTAGGCTGAACCAGGCTTGAGAAACATTTTTAGACTGTTTGAGCTTTACTAATTTTCCGCCGTTTTCGGTTTTATAGATTTTCAACATAGCAAGCTCTCTCCTTTGACACATATGATTGCAAAGTAAGTTTCAAAATGGTGCGGCCAAGAAGACTTGAACTTCCATGAACTTAGTTCATAACGACCTCAACGTTACGCGTCTACCAATTTCGCCATGGCCGCACTTTCAAAACACCCTACAAATATTATAATCTTTTAAAATAATCAAGCATTTTTTTGAGCGGTGCAAAAAAATAAAAAAAATTCTTGACAAAATAAACAGAATATCATATACAATAGACATATTTTGATTATTTAGATTATTTTTAACTTTAATTTTTCTGTCTTATGAAAAAGCTTATTTTTTCTATGTTGGTAGCAATGATTTCATTGTTTACCTTGAGTTTTAGTTTGACTTCTTGCAGCAGCAACAAGTCTGGTAATTCAACCGAAGCCGGCACAGACGATTCTTTTACGGAGACTCCTCTGTTTGACGACTATGTTTTAATCAGCGGCGAAGTTACTCCTGACGGTGCAACAAAGCCTGTTGTCAAGACTGGTCTCAAGAAAGGCGGTAAGATTATTATCCAGCCTAAGTATGACGGCATTGTCTTTGACTTTGCAATGAACGTCTTCAAGTGCGAGACTGATCCTAAGAAGTACACCGTAGCAGACATGGACGGCAAGATTCTCCGCGAGGGCTTGTACGACAATGTTACGATGGATGAAGACAGTGCCTTTTACCGCTTCCGCAATGATGAAGGAATTGCAGTATACAGCACTAAGGCTAAAACATCTTGGGGTATGTATGACGACGTTGTTACCACCGACAACTTCTTGTTCTCTAAGAAGAATAAGAAATGGGGTATGACATCTCTTGACGGCAAGACCTATTTTGATAGGGTTTACGACAAGATTTATGTTGTCAACTACAAGTCAGAACGCGATTTTGACGTTGTCACGCTGAAAGACGGCAAGTGGGAGCTTTGCGATCAGGAACAAGCCTATTACGATGCTTCTGAAACCGAGATTAAGAACCTTATCCACACACCGCTTGACCCTGTCGGCGTTTTGGATGTAAAATTCTGAGGTTTATACCTGTAAAAACAAAAAAGACATCTTTAACCGGATGTCTTTTTTGTTTTATAATTTGACAAATGACAAAATTTTTGCTATAAGTCTGCTATATTTTAATTATTCACGTTTAATTATTTACGGCTATGACAACTTATAAAGACAATCACAAGCCTCAGGCTTCTGTTGAAAAAGGTGCTGAAAGCCTTTATGACCCTGATGATTTTTTGGGACGCGGTGTTAAAAGTTCTAACTCCTCTGCTTGGGACAAAGAAAAATCCGACGGCAGAGCAAAACATACGCGCCGTGACGATTCTCTTTAAAACTAATGCAAAAAATCTGCCCTTAAAACCGGCAGATTTTTTTATTTTATAAACATTTATTAACAATCGGCTGTTTATAATAGCGCCATTATTATGGGAGAGCGAATTGTTTGAATATCAAATAAACACACCTCAGCAGCCGGCGCAGAAAATGCTTATTTTTTTACACGGCTATAACGACAGCGTTGCCAACTATCGGCAGATTTTTGATTTATTCTGCCAAAATTTGCCGCTTTGCTATGTGGCTATGCCGCAGTCTCCCGAAATCTGCGATAAAAATCCGCAGCAGCGCCAATGGTTCGGCATGCAACAATATGACCCGCAGAATCGGCGGATAAATCCCCTCGCCTCGGTTCAGGAAATTTTTGAAATTTATCAAAAAGCCGCAGCCGATATCAATAAATGCGCCGCAGAGCTGAATATTTTTATTGATGAGCTGCAGAAAAAATACAATATATCAGATTCGCAAACCTATTTAGCCGGTTTTTCGCAAGGCGCCATGCTGACGCTTTACACCGCTCTCAGCCGCCAAACAGCTCTCGGCGGGGCTTTTGTGCTGTCCGGATTGGCAGCAGGACGCAAACTTTTAGCCGGCAAGATAACCGCCCGCCCTCCGCTTTATTTATTTCACGGCAAAGATGACCTGAAAGTGCAGTATAAAACTTTGGACTCCACAGTTTTATGGCTGAAAAAGCAAAAAATAACGCCGCAGATTTTTACTTATGACGGTCTGACACACCATATTAACATGGCAGAAATCACACAGATCTGCAGCATTATAAATCAGGAATAGCCCTGTTTTATACGCCTTTAACGCGGCTTAAATACCAGCCGTGAAGTATCATCATGCACAATAAATAATAGCAAAGCCGCCAGCACGGAAAATTGTTTCCAAAATCAAAACCTAAATAGTCCATAATATTTCAACCTTTACTAATTTTAGAATATTAAATTTTTATCTCCTATTATTAAGAATCGCATAATAACATGTTATTTTCAAAATTCAATCAAAAAGTTATATTTTTTTATTTTTAGAGTTATATTTATTTTATACGGCAGCAGCCGAATAATAAAATCCGCACAAAAAAAGCAGTCTGGCATTTCAGGCTGCTTCGGAGGTTTACTTGATGTTTAAGTATTTAATTTATTATCTTGTATACTGACGGAATTTCATCAATGCGGTAATTTCATTATCAGAACCAAATTTAGGCTTGCTTTGAACAGACAAAGCCGATTTTTTTAATTGATAAGACATATCCGTAGAATAAAGCGTAGCAATATCGCGCTTTGCCGGACGTGACCGCGGTGTATGAACATCCGTGCATACAAGAGCGTCTTTTGAAAAACAGGTTTGCATATTATTCATAAGCGACCTCATTCATTATCAACGACAAATTTAATGTAGCATATTTTTTGCTAATTGTCAAGTTTTTTACGCAAAATCCGAGATTTATGTTTATACTGCCGCAAAAATTTAAGCTTTTGGAAAGATATTTTGTATATATTCAATTTATGGGAGATGAAAAATGAAAATTTTACTTTATATCGGCGTATTTTTTGCAGCTTTTGCCATAACCATACTGAGCTTTGGTAATTTCAGCACCGGCAAGGCAGAAAAACTGCCGAATATTGATAAAATCGTTATCCGTAAATCAGCCCGCGAACTGCAGCTTTACGCGGATGGACAGCTGGTTAAGGCCTATAAAATCGCGCTGGGGCGCAATCCGGTTGGACATAAGCAGCAAGAGGGCGACTCCAAAACGCCGGAGGGACTGTATTACATCACTCATCACAATCCTCGCAGCTCCTATCATCTTTCGCTCGGCATTTCATACCCTAACGAACAGGATAAAGAAAATGCCCGCCGCATAGGCGTTTCTCCCGGCGGAAACATCATGATTCACGGCTTGCCGAATTATGCGCCGTTTTTCGGCAGCCTGCACCGCTTAAAAGACTGGACGCAAGGCTGCATTGCCGTAGACAATACGGAAATAGAAGAAATTTATTCCGCTGTTCATGACGGCACCCCGGTAGAAATTTTACCGTAAATATCTTTCTCTTAGAATGACTAGCCAAAATACTATGCTGAGTTTTCAGACGTGTGAGATGCTTCAGAAATTATATGAGACATCACAAATTTCATTAGATTTTCCGCAAGAACTGCAGGCCTCTTGAAAATCTGCCAAACTAGCTTCTGCTAAGCATTTTGAAGCGGCATTTTTCATTTCTTTTGTGCAATATTTATCGCCTACAAATGATTTAATTCCCTGAACAGAACGCCACACTCCGCTGAATTCTACCGCCGAATGCAAAGGCACTACTAAATTTTGAAAAATATCCATACACAGTTTAGAAGAAAAATCCGGAGAATTAAGATTTCCGTCAATAGATGTTTTTATGCCGCCGATAAATATATCAAAAATCAATAATTGCTTATCATCGCGGACATATAGCTGAACAGTATTGCCATAGGCGTCTTCAAATTGAGAATTGTTTAATCTGGTCCAACTGTTAGGAATTAAGTTCAGCGACTGAGCCAGCTCCGTAATATCGTCCCTTTGCTCTCCGCCGGTGCTGTTTCGTTTTATATCATCTAAATGCTCCAGCAACCCGAATGTCAAGTGACTGTATTCATCTATCGCCTTCGTGACTTTCCACTTCTCCATAGCCTTGCTATATCCGGCAATTCCGCCAACGGTTAATACGGCAATAATTGCCAGTACACCAAGCATTTCTATCATACTGCGACCATATTCTCTCGCCCCCTGCGGGAGAGAGTGGCGCGACAGCGCCGAGTGAGGGGTATCAATAGACACGTCATTGCGAGGAGTACAACGACGAAGCAATCTAACAAAACCCGCGTCTCTGCCGCCAATCATCCTAGGCCGTGACGCACAGTCTGTGCCTAGTATCTTGTTGCACCAAGGGCGGTACCAACCCTCGCCCCGTGAGGGAGAGGGTGACGCCTTGGCGTCGGGTGTGGGGTATTTAAAGAACATGTAAAAGACACTAAACACGCGTTTCCAGCACTTATGCAATAATAAGGCAAATTTATTGACTAGGTTAGAGACTCGTTGCAACAAGATTCTATGCACAAGGCATAGAATGACTGGTGCTGGGGACTCTGCCTTAGTGCCGGTTGTTATGTTTTTATTACCCCTCACCCGGAGCGATGCTCCGACCTCTCCCTCAAGTGGCGAGGTTAATAGATTGCTTCGCTTTGCTCGCA
>CAVKTH010000046.1:0-4744 GCA_963659495.1 Bacteroidaceae bacterium
CCTCCGGCACCAGTCATTCTAGGCCGTGACGCACAGTCTGTGCCTAGAATCTTGTTCCAACAAGGCTCTAACCTAGTCAATAAATTAGCCTTATTATTAAATAAGTGCCGGGGACGCGGGTTTTGTGCTTTTTGCATGTTCTTTAAGTACCCCTCACCCGACGCCAAGGCGTTACCCTCTCCCTCACGGGGCGAGGGTTCTGTATTGCTTCACTCCGCTCGCAATGACGTCAGCACCGTGGGGCGATCAATGATAGAAATGCTGGGCGTGCTGGCGATTATAGGTGTACTGAGTGTCGGCGGGATTGCCGGTTATTCCAAGGCGATGGAAAAGTTTAAAGTAAATAAATTGCTGGATGAGTATACTATGCTGCTCTATGGTTTGCTGGGCAACGCCAGCGAATTTAGAAGCCAATCATGGGCAGATAGCCGGACGCAAGTCGGTTTGATAGACTATGCTCAGGCCGCTTCTTTGGTGCCGGAAACTTGGAAAAAGGTTAATGACACCCGAATGACAGATTCTCAAGGCAATGTTATCCTATTGTTTTCCCGCAGCAATCGTTTAGTAATGGATATTTATATCGGCGGTGTGGTTAATGAGAATACCGGTGCAATGACCTATTCAACCGGCTATAGCGCCTCAGTTTGCCGCGAGCTTATGCAAAATTTAGCCCAACCTTTGCATGGCGCGGTGCAGTTTATAAGCTTTTACCGCTGGACAGACGGCGAATATGCCAATCTTTACCGCGGCGACAAATATTGCGTACAAGGAGAAAAGTGCCTGCGTGATATTACCTTGGCGGAGATTAACGATTTATGCAAATCATGCGAGGGCGATAAAGAAGCTTGTTGCATAAACATGGAGTTTTAAGGCTAAAAAGTTTTACGTTCTTTCAGTTCTGATTTAATGCGTTCGTCCAAGTCATTTAGTTTTAGCAAAACAGATTTTGCCGGCTGAGCTTTCTTTGCCCGAGCTATTTGTTTTTGTGCGCTTTCTAAATTGCCGATAGCATAGTTAAACTCCGCGGTGGCGTAATAAGAAGCGGCTTTGTCTCCGCAGAGGTCATAAGCCCGTGCCAGCAGCTGCCAGCCGGTTGAAGTCGGCACGCTGATAAGCGACTGCTGCAGCAAATCCGCCGCTTTCTGCGCTTGCTGTCTGTTGGGCGAATTTTCTAAAACCGCCTGCGCCAAGCTGATTTTCAGCAACGGAGAGTAGGGCAGCAGCTTCAGCGCTTTTTCATAAGCGTTTACACTAGCGGCAACTTGTCCGCTTTCAAATAAAAACTGACCTTTAAGCTCATAAAAATAGGGATTATTCGGCTGCTGCGATATTAACTTATCCATTTCTGCCAGCGCTCCGGCTACATTGCCCAGCCTAAAATCCAAAACCGCATGAGCATAGCGCGCCGGTGCATCATTTTTGGCGGATGGGTATAACCGCTTGACTTTTGCCGTATCCAGCATAAAAGCTGCTAGTTTGGCTTTTATCATAGCTAAGTCTGCATCCAGAGGACTTGCCGAGCTGAAATTATTGTTTTTTGCCGCTTCGTTAAAGTGGCTGATACGCTCGCTGGTCATCGGGTGAGTGCGGAAATAGTCGCTTTCATCAATGCCGCTCAGGGCGTTTTGCTGTTTGATTTTGCGCATAAAACGCTTTAGCCCGGCTGTAGATTGTTTGGTTTTTGAAAGTAGTTTTACGGCGCTTTCATCGGCGCTGCGCTCTTCCTCTACCTGATAATTAAGCATGCTGTTTAAGGCTGAGCTTTGCGAACCGAGAATAACCGCCATTGCCGCGTCCCCTCGTCCGGTAGAAACGGCAGCAGCTCCGGCAGCCAGCATAGAACCCAGCATGACGTACTGCATTTTTTCCATTTTTAACTTTTGCCGCACGATATGTCCGCCTAAAATGTGACCGGTTTCGTGTGCCAAAATTCCGGCCAGCTCGTTGGTGTCGTCAATATTTAATAAAGTTCCGGTATTGACAAACAGATAGTTGCCGTCGCTGACAAAGGCGTTTAAGGAATTGTCGCTGACAATAAAAATGTTGTTGGAATTAAAATTGACGCCGGCAGCTTTAAAAAGCGGCTGCACTACTTTAGCTAAATAGCTTTCGGTTTCGGCATCGGAAATAAGCGAAAGCCCTTGGCTGTGCGCCGCCTTTAAGGGCAAGGCGGCACACAGGCTTAAGAAGCATAAAAAACAAATTTTACGGATTAGCCGATAAGTTTTTTCCACCATGATTTTTTCTCTGGCTTAGGTTCTTCAACCGGCTGCGGCGCAGGTTTATCCTCACGCTCATAAGGTCTTCTGTCGCGGCGGAAACGGCGGCTGCGTCCGCCTTTGCGGAAGCGGCGGCTTTCTGTGCCGTTTTCTTCGTCCGGAGTTTCGCAGCTTTCTTCCGGCTCATCGCTGATTTCAACATTATCAGCCTCATAGCAGGTGGCGGCCGCTTCTTTGCAAACCACCGGATTCGGCAGCTTCTCACGTTCAATCTTAAAGTCTGCAACGTCTTTCAGCGAGGTATCGCCGGCGACAATAATGCAGATTTTATATTGTTCTTCCAAAGCCGAAAGTTGCTTGCGCTTTTGGTTCAGCAAATATGCGGCGGTGTCGGCCGGAACAGTTACGGTAATTTTCATATTCTGACCGCGGACAGCTTCGCCCTCAATCGCGCGCAAAATCAATGTTGCGCCGGACTCTATGGTGCGTACAACCCCGTGTCCTTGGCAATAAGGGCAAGTTTCATAGTTGCTTTCCATAAAGGACGAGTGCATGCGCTGGCGGGAAATTTCCAACAGTCCGAAAATACTCATCTTGGCAATCTGAATGCGGGCGCGGTCGTCTTTCATCGCCTCTTTCATGCGCTTTTCAACCGCTATATTGTTTTGCGGCTCGTACATATCAATAAAGTCAACCACAACCAAACCGGCAAGGTCGCGCATTTTCAGCTGCTTGGCAATTTCATCGGCGGCTTCAAGGTTGGTTTTTAATGCAGTTTCTTCAATGTCTTTTTCTTTGGTGGCACGTCCGGAGTTTACGTCAATAGAAACCAGCGCTTCAGTCGGGTTGATTACCAGATAGCCGCCGGATTCCAGCTGAACAATCGGGTTATGCAGCTTATCCAGCTGGGCTTCAATCTGAAAGCGCTGGAACACCGGAGCTTCGCCCGGACGGCGGCATTTGATGTGGCGCAGATTATGCGGCGACAAAATCTTTACGAAATTGCGCGCGGTCTGATAAGCGGCGTCGCCGTCAATAATCACTTCAGAAATGTCTTTAGTGTACATATCGCGCAAAGCCCGCTTAATCAAATTACCCTCTTCATAAATAATGGCCGGCGGCTGATTGCGCAGGGCGCTGTAGCGGATAGCGTTCCAAGTGCGGATAAGATAGTTGTAGTCGCGCACAATGTCGGCTTTGGTTTTGTCTTCGCCGGCGGTGCGCACAATCAGCGACATTTCCGGATTAAGCGGCAGTTCTTTAATAATGCCTTTTAAGCGCTTGCGGTCGTTGGCGTTGGTAATTTTACGCGAAACGCCGCCGCTTTTAATGCGGTTAGGCATCAAAACGCAATAGCGTCCGGCTAGTGAAATATAAGTGGTGCAGGCGGCGCCTTTGTTGCCGCGCTCTTCTTTAACTACCTGAATTAAAAGAGTCTGTCCCTCTTTAATTACATCCTGAATAGTGCTGCGGTGAAACAGTTTGCGGGCGCGCAAGAGTTTACGCTGCAAGTCAAAATTATATTCGTTGGTCTCGCTGTCGGTATCTTCATCGTCATCGTCATCAACGCAGTCTTCTTCTATAGATTCGTCATCGGTGCCGGTTGTATCGGCCATAGTTTTCGGAGCTTCGGCCTTTTTGCGCGGGCGGCGGGTGTAGCGGCGGCGTTTTTTCGGAGCTTCCTCTGCGGCCGGCGCTTCAGCAGTTTCTTCGGCTGCAGCAGCTTCTGCGGTTTCTCCGCTGTTTTCTACGGCATTTGCCGGCTCTTCAGCCAAAACTTCGCTGCTGTCCTGAGTCAGATAATCATCATTTTCCGGAATAACGTTCTGAGCCGGTTCCAGCTGAGATTCTTCAATTTCCTGAGCCTGTTCGGCTTCAAGACGGCGCTGCGCTTCCTGCGCTTCTTTTTCGGCTTTGTAGCGCGCTCTTTCGGCTTCGCGCTCTTTTAGATATTGGATTTTGTTGTTGATGATTTCATCTACTTCGGCATTAACTTCATTCATGACTTCTTCCGAAACATTGTAGTAGTCCGGATGAATTTCATTAAAAGCCAAAAAACCGTGCTTGTTGCCGCCGTAGTCAATAAAAGCGGCCTGCAGAGACGGTTCAATGCGAATTACTTTAGCTGTATAAATATTGCCTTTGATTTGCTTGCGTGAAGATGATTCAAATTCCACATCCTCAACTTTATTGCCATCAACAATCACAACGCGGGTTTCTTCCGGCTGCGTATCGTCAATCAACATTCTTTTAGTCATTATATAACCCCATAACATGGCTCAAAACAAAGAGCCGTTAATCCCACGGGTGTGATAATAAAATGCAAAATCCGCCTCAGGCGTACTCAAAAACATAATACCTAAACCGCACATATATCCGGCGGCGGCAGCGTTTTGCCTTTATCTTTTCCGTTATTTCTTCCTTATTCTTCTTGCTTATTAGAAAATGCCGGAAAAGCTGTTATCTAACCCAAACTTTTTGCTTCCGCTAATGCTGAATATGACTTTTTCCTGTCCAATAAAAAC
>CAVKTH010000046.1:4754-13868 GCA_963659495.1 Bacteroidaceae bacterium
AAATTAAAAATCATTTCCAACCGGAAAACATTGCTAGCATAATAAATAAAAATAAAAAAACAATAAATTTTTTAAATTTTTGCCAAAAAAAATAAAATATTAACAGATTGGTAATGAGTTAATTTTATAATTCTGAGCCAAAGAGGTATATATATGCTAAAATTTTTCAAAAAAATCGCAAGCGTTTTAACGGCGTTTGTTTGTATGCTGTGCTATATGGCGCCGGCCGGAGCTGCCGTTAGCGTCAATGATTTCCGTATCGGCAATCAGTCGGACGGGGTGCGGGTGGTTTTTGATATGAATCAAAGCGTTAACTACCGCGTATTTTTGCTGGACAGCCCGAAACGCTTGGTAATAGATTTAGACAATACCTCCATAAATAAAGTTTTTACGGCCGCCAGTAATCAGATAATTTCTAAAACCCGCGTCGGAAAATTGGACGGCAATAATAAGCGGGTGGTTTTGGAGCTTTCCCGTCCGGCAGTTATTAAAAAAGCCTTTATACTGCCTCCGCAGAGCGGCAAGCCGTGGCGTTTTGTGGTTGATGCAAAATTAGCAACGGCTCAGGAGTTTGCCGGCAGTATCGGCAATAAAAAGGTTGTGACGAATGATACTAAATTCATGCCGCAGGAAACAAAATCGGATGACAGCGGCTGGTTCGGCTTCGGCAGTCAGGATAATAACACTTCAGGCAAAGCGGCAAAACGCAAGCGCATAATTGTGCTGGACCCCGGACACGGCGGAAAAGACCCTGGAGCTATCGGCGCTCACGGCAAAACCTTTGAAAAAAATATTACTCTGGCCATGGGCAAAGAGTTGCAGGAAATTCTGCGCCGTCACGGCTATACCGTTTATTTGACCCGCAGCACCGATATTTTTATTCCGCTGCGCCAGCGTATTAAAATTGCGCAGAAATATAAAGCCGATTTGTTTATGTCGCTGCATGCTGACAGCGCCCAGAACCGTTCGGCTACCGGCTTGTCGGTTTATACGCTTTCGGATAAGGCTTCCGATGCCGAGGCCGCGGCTTTGGCCGAGCGTGAAAACAAGGCGGATATCATTGGCGGCGTGGATTTAGGCGGCAACACTAAAGAAGTTAATGATATTCTGATTTCTTTGTCGCAGACTGACAGCCGCAATAAATCTTCAAAATACGCCACATATTTGGTAAAAGAAATGGCAAAAAGCGTGAAGTTGGTAAAAAATACCCACCGTTTTGCCGGTTTTGCCGTGCTGAAAGCGCCGGATATGCCGTCTGCATTGCTGGAAATGGGCTATCTTTCCAACAAAACGGAAGAGGCTAATCTGAAAACTCCGGCCTACCGTAAAAAGCTGGCAAATTCTGCTGCTGCCGCCATTGATAAATATTTCAGCGATCCGGAAATTGCTTCAAACTAATATAAACTGCTGTAAACTGTAATATTTTTATTGCATTTTTTTGTGATTGTAATAAATTTTTGCTAAATTTTAATTCGCTTAAGTGAGTATAAATGCTGAGAATTTTATCATATTTAGCCAGTATGGCTTTGTTTTTTTTGATTGTTTTGGTAATTGGCATTACTTATGGCATGACCAAAATCAACATCACGATTCCTGATTACCGTCAGCTTGAAACCTATGAGCCTCCGGTTACAACCCGCTTATTTGCCGGTGACGGGCAGGTAATGATGGAATATGCGGCCGAAAAACGTTTGTTTGTGCCGGTAGATAAAATTCCGGATAAGGTTAAGCATGCTTTTATTGCCGCCGAAGACAAGCATTTTTACACGCACTCCGGCATAGACTATTTAGGTATTATCCGCGCGGTTTTGGGAAACTTGAAAAAAATCGGAACCGGACGCCGTCCGGCCGGTGCTTCTACCATTACCCAGCAAGTGGCTAAAAACTTTTTGCTGAGTTCAGAGCTTTCGTATACCCGTAAAATTAAAGAAGCGATTTTGGCGCGCCGCATAGACAAGGCTTTTTCTAAAGAACATATTTTGGAATTGTATTTAAATGAAATCTATTTAGGCAACCGCGCCTACGGCGTGGCCGCGGCGGCAATGAACTATTTCGGCAAGTCGCTGGATGATTTGACTTTGGATGAAATCGCTTATTTGGCGGCTTTGCCTAAAGGTCCGAACAACTACAATCCTAAAACCCGCTATGACGCAGCGGTTGCCCGCCGCAACTGGGTGATTTCCCGCATGGTGGAAGACGGCTACGCCGATGCCGAAGAAGCGGAAGAAGCTAAAAAGCGTCCGCTGAAAGTGGTAGAGCGCAAAAGCGGATTCTTAAAAGACACCGAATATTACAGCGAGGAAGTCCGCCGCACTATCAGCCGCAATTTCGGCGATGAGGCGCTGTATCAGGGCGGTTTGATTGTCCGCACCACCATTGACCCGCGCCTGCAGGAAATTGCTACAAAGGCTTTGCGCAAAGGTTTGCTGGAATATGACCGCCGCCATGGCTGGCGCGGGGCGGAAGCCAGCATAAAAATAGATGAAAACTACCGCAAAAGCCTGAATGAAGCCAAGCTGACCGGCGGGGCTGAAGAGTCTTGGAAAAAAGCAGTCGTGCTTAAAGTTACTAAAGATAAGGCTGAAATAGAAACAACCGACGGCGCTGCCGGAGATATTCCGCTGCCGCTGCTGGCTTGGGCGCGCCATGCTGAAAAAGGAAAAAATATGGGACCGGTGCCGACGTCCGTAGAACAGGTTCTGCATAAAGGCGACGTGGTATATGTGGAGAAAACCGCCGAAAAAGATAAGGAAAATTATAACTTGCGGCAAATTCCGGAAGTTGAGGGCGGTATGGCGGTTATGGACCCGCACACCGGCAAGGTTTTGGCGTTGGTCGGCGGATTTTCTTTTGCCAAGTCGCAGTTTAACCGCGCTACTCAGGCTTATCGCCAAACCGGTTCAACCTTTAAGCCGTTTGTCTATTTGACGGCGCTGGAACTCGGCTATTCGCCGACAGATTTAATTTTGGATGCTCCGTTTGTTTTAGACCAAGGCGAGGGGATGCCTAAATGGAAACCGGTAAACTTTTCTAAAAAATTTTACGGGTTGATGACTTTGCGCCGCGGCGTGGAGCTTTCTAAAAACCTGATGACTGTGCGCTTGGCGCAGGATATCGGTATGGATAAAATCGTTGATATGTCTAAGCGTATCGGCGTAAACGACCACTTGGCGCCGTATTTGTCGTCATCTTTGGGTGCGGCAGATACCCGCGTTATTAACATGGTTGCTGCCTATGCTGTGATTGTCAACGGCGGCAAAAAAGTTCCGCCGTATATGATTGAGCGCATTCAAGACCGCAAAGGACATACTATTTACCGCCACGAGCAGACGACTTGTCCGGATTGCAATGCCGCAAAATGGGAAAATCAGCCGGCTCCGGATTTTCAGGTGGTGCGCGAACAGGTGGTTGATCCATTGTCGGCCTATCAGATGACATCTATTCTAGAGGGCGTGGCTACCCGCGGCACCGGCGCCAGACTGAACGGCCTGCACCGCCATGTTGCCGGCAAAACCGGTACGACCAACGAAACGAAAGACGCTTGGTTCGTGGGCTTTACGCCGGACTTAGTTGCCGGTGTTTATGTGGGCTATGATGAGCCTATCAGCTTGGGGCGCACCGAAACCGGCGCGCATGCCGCTTTGCCGATTTTCTATGACTTTATGGCCGAGGCTTTGAAAAATACGCCGGATACAAATTTCCGCATACCGGAGGGGATTAAGCTGGTGCGCGTAAATCCGCAGACCGGCAAGCCGTCGTCGCCAAGCGATTCTACGGTAATTATAGAAGCTTTGAAGCCGGATTTTGAATTTAACAACAAGCAGCGGGTAATCGGCGGCGATAATGATAATATTGCCGGTCCGGAAGATGATGACAGCGCGGTGCAAATGGGAGGCGAATACTAAAAATGAAAGCCGAATTTTATAATTTAATCAATGAAATCAAGCAATCTTTGGCATTGCTGAGGAGGTCTCTTTGACTATGACAATGCTGTGCAGCGCCGCGAGGAACTGGAAGCCTTGTCTGCCGATCCAAATCTTTGGGATAATCAGGAAAAAGCCCAAAAGCTGATGAGTGAAAAAAACACTCTGGAAGCTTCACTAGATGCTTATGACGGCTATGTAAAGTCTGTGGACGACTACGCCGAAATGGTGGAATTTGCCGAAAGTGAAAATGATGAAGCCATGCTCGGCGAGCTGCAGCATAACTTAGAAGAGCTGCAGGCTGCGGTTAAGCATGCCGAGCTTGAAGCTTTGCTTTCCGGCGAAGCCGATGCTAACGACACCTATTTAGAAGTTCACGCCGGCAGCGGCGGCACCGAGGCGATGGATTGGGCGCAGATGCTTTTGCGTATGTACACGCGCTGGGCTGAAAATCATCATTATAAAGTTGAATATATAGAAGAAACAGAGGGCGATGTCGCCGGCTTAAAATCTGCGACCGTCAAAATCAGCGGACACAATGCTTACGGCTGGCTGAAGTCGGAAAGCGGAGTGCATCGTCTGGTGCGCATTTCTCCGTTTGACAGCGCCGCCCGCCGCCATACCAGCTTTGCTTCAGTCGGAGTTTATCCGGTGGTGGATGACAATATTCAAATAGAAATCAACGAGGCTGACTGCCGCATAGATACTTACCGCGCATCCGGCGCCGGCGGACAGCATATTAACAAAACGGATTCGGCGGTGCGTATTACCCATATTCCGACCGGTATCGTCGTTTCCAGCCAAACTCAGCGTTCGCAATTTCAAAACCGCGATAACTGTTGGAAAATGCTGCGGGCGCGCTTATATGAAAGAGAAATGCAAAAGCGTGCCGACAAGGCGCAGGAAGTGCGTGACAATCAGGGCGACAACGGCTGGGGCTATCAGATTCGCTCCTATGTTCTGCAGCCGTACCGCCTGATAAAAGATCTGCGTACAGATGCCGAAACCGCCGATGTTAAAGGCGTTTTGGACGGCGATATAGATTTGTTTCTGTCGGCGGCGCTGGCGCAGAAAATACAGAATGACAATCCGGCCGCTTAATTGGGAAAAAATATGAAAAAGTTATCGCCGCAGTTATATTTTCTTCGCAAAACCATAGATTTTTTTATGGTTGGCATGTTTGTGGTGCTGCTTTTGTTTTTCTGGACGCTCTATAAAGGTCCGATTTCCGTTCCGTATTTAAAGCCGTATATTATTCAGGCGCTGAACTATGATGAAAGCGACTACAGCGTCGGCATCGGCGATGTAAACTTGGAATTAGTGCGTTCGGTGCAGCCGCTGCGCATCACGGCCGAAGATATTAACCTAAAAAAGAAAGACGGGACTTTTGCTATCAGCGCGCCGAAACTTTATTTATCATTCAGCCTGCGGGCTTTGCTGAAAGGCATTATCGCCCCGAGCGATGTCAGCTTGGACAATCCGACTGTCTATATTTTTGCCGATTACGGGGTGGAAAAAGAGCATATAGACGAGGCCAATAAAAAGAAATTGGCGTTTTATGTAGATAAGTTCAAGGATTTTCTGAACAATTATAATTCGCCGGAAAAAATTTATCCGGAAAGCTATGTCAACAATATCAATATTAAAGGCGCCGAAGTGGAATTTCATGAAGTTGACTTGGGGCGCAAATGGATGCTTTCGGATTTGAATTTTGAGTTCAGCCGCAATCTGGTTAATCTGGAGCTGAACGCCGACGCATTGGTTAACTTAAACGACAAGGTTGCTTCAGTAGGGTTTGAAAGCGAATATCATGCCGCCAGCGACAAGCTGGATTTAGAAGTTTATTTTTCGGATTTAAATCTTTCCGATGTTATGGACAGCATGGACGCTCAGCCGGCTGAAGAAGAAAGTAAACCGGCTTTCCGCATAGAAGTTCCGGTAAACGGCAAAGTAAATACTGAAATAGATGTGTCTGATATTTTGCAGCATCCGGAAAACGCCGCGGCTTATTTAAGCGACGCTGTAAAGAAAATCAATTTTGAGCTGGACGGCGGTCACGGCTATGTGGCTTTTGATAATGATGAAAAGTACAATTATGAAATAGATGAAATGGTGCTTGCCGGAGAGCTGACCGGCGGGTTTGACGAGCTGAATATTAAAAACGCCGATTTCAAAATGGGCGGGCAGACTGCGCAGATCAGCTTTGCCGCCAAAGGTTTGGAAAACTATTATCTGGAACATTCGCTGGAAGGGGTAACTGCTGAATTTACCGCAAAAATTGATGAATTTTCTTTGGAATATTTATCCCGCTTCTGGCCGAGATATTTAGCCGAACCGGCTTGGCAATGGTGCAAGGACGGCTTGACCGGCGGGCAGGCCAAAAACGGCAAGTTTGTGTTTAAGTTTGGCTATGACAATAAAGCAAAGTCTTTCGGCTTGCTGAATTTAGACGGTGTTGCCGATTTGGAAGACGGCGATTTGCACTATTTGGACGGTATGCCGGACGTGCATAATGTTTACGGACGCGCCAAATTCAGCATGCAGAATATTTCCATTGATGTGGATAAAGGCGTGAGCGACGGCGTTATCATAACCGGCGGCAATGTCAACATCTATGACTTGCACAAAGACGACAACTTTATTTCTATAAATCTTATCGGCAACTCCAGCATTACCGACGCGCTGAATTTAATCAATAATCCGCCTTTGAAAATAGCCGCCGGAATGGGCGTTGACCCTAAAACAATTCACGGCAACGTTGACGTGCAGCTGAAATTGGATTTTGAGCTGAAACAGGATTTAGACAGCGACGACATAAAGGTTGATGTAAAAGCCGATTTGCACGATGTTTCCAATTCAGACTTTGTCCCTGGACATACTCTGTCGGCGGAAAATTTGCTGCTGCTGGTTAATACTGACGGCTGGAGCTTGAGCGGAGAAGCTGATTATGATACTCTGCCGATAAAATTAGCCATAAATGAAAAGTTTGCCGAGAAAAAATATAAGAGCAAATGCAATATTTCTTTCAAGCTTGATGACGCGGCTAAAAAAGCCTTGGGGTTGGATTGGGCGGTTTTGCAGGCGCCGAATATTTCCGGCTATGCTTTGGTTGACGCGGATATAACCGTGCAGCAAAATGATGAAATCTCTGTAAAGGTCAAGGCAGATTTGAAAAACACAGCGATTGACTTTGCTTATTTAGGCTTTGTTAAGCCGTTGAACCAAAACGCCAGCGCCAGCGCAGATGTTACTTTGCTGAAAGATAAAGTAAAATCGGTTAAAAATCTGAAACTGCAAAAATCCGGTTTTAATATTGCCGGCGATTTAACTATGTATGCAAACGGCAGAGTGAAGTCGGTGGATATCAGCCAAATCAAAGGACCTAAAACTTCGGCGCGCGCCAAAGTCAGCCTGAGTGATTCGGCAAATCCATGGCTTAAGGTAGAAATTTCCGGTTTAAGCTATGATTTATCACCGTTTTTTGAACAGGTTAAAAGTAAACACCAAAAAAACAGCAAACGGCTTCCGGTGCAGGAAAATGATGATGACGGCTTGGAAAAGGCTAACAATACCGACATATTTATGACTGTGAACAGCTTATGGACCAATAACACCACGCCTATACAAAACTTTGCGGGCAGCGCTAAAATCCGTAAGGGGATTGGTATGGAAGAGCTGCATATGGTCGGCAACTACGGTATTGATAAATCAATTAAATTGAAACTTGACTATATTCCGAAAGGCAACAAAGAGCATTATCTTTCTATTGACAGTAACAACGCCGGCAGCACGTTTAAGGTTTTGCGCCTCTATGACAATATGGTGGGCGGAACCATGAAGATTGAAGCGCGCCGCCAAGCCGATAAAAAGTTTATCGGACACATGCAGGTGCGTGATTTCAGTATTCAAAATGCTCCGGTGGTGGCAAAACTTTTGAGCGTGGCTTCTTTTACCGGTATGTTAGACCTGCTGAAAGGCGACGGCTTGACCTTTACGCACTTTAACGCGCCGTTTGAGTATCAATATAAAATATTGACCCTGAAACAGGCTAAGGCCGAGGGCAATGTGGTCGGTATCACCACTAACGGCACCTATAACCGCGCTACTGATGATATTAAAATGAACGGCGTGATTGCTCCGGCCTATAGCATTAACCGCTTTTTGGGTAAAATTCCGGTTGTCGGCAATCTGCTTGCCAGCAAAGACGGCACTATTTTTGCCGCGACTTACAAGATTACCGGTAACGCCGACGATGCAAAAGTTGATATAAATTCTTTGTCTATGCTCAGCCCTAACTCATTAAAGGAATGGTATGCAAAAAACTTTGGTGACGGCACAAACGGATACTAAATCCAAAATCGGCGTGGATTTTCATGGCGTGATAAATACCCGGCCGGATTTTTTTCGGGAATTTTGCCGTGAAGCCTTAAAAATCGGCTTGGAAGTTTATATTATCAGCGGCGGACCGCGTGAAACGATTTTAGCCTATTTAAATCAATATCGGATTCCGTATACCAAACTTTGGTGTATTTATGATTATTACGAGCAGCGGCATCAAGTGGAATTTTACGGCGACGGTTCTTTTCATGTTGCCGATGAGCTATGGAATAAAGCCAAGGCTGAATATTGCAAAGAGCAGAATATTTGCGTGCATATTGACGACAGCGCTATTTACGGCAGAGAGTTCGCTACGCCGTATTGCCGCTACGACGAACAATCTAACAGCTGTGTTTTGAACGGCCATAAAATTCCTTTAGAAAATCCGGCGCAGGCCTTGCAGCAAATTTTAGCACTATGCCGGCAAAAATAAACTTTACTTTTGCAGAATATTTTAGTAACCTTATTGCGGATGGATGATAGTCTGTCTGGGGTGTGAGAACCTCACATAGAGCGTCTTGAGTAATAAGACGATAATTTTTTATGCTTTCTGGTTTATTGACTGGAAGGCAGTAAAATAGTTTAAATATACTGCACTATACTCTATGTTAGTTCTCAACTTCCAGTCGCTTTTTCAGCGGCTTTTTTTGTTGTAAATTCCAGACGAAAGGAAGTTGAAATGAAATTAAAAAGTTTGAAAAACAGTAAGGTCTTGAGCTTTAGAAACGTCATTCTTCGCCGGTACTCCCTGCTGGAAGTACCATGGCGGAGAATCCATAATGTCATTGCTAAAGCAATGTCAATATGCGTTGCC
>CAVKTH010000047.1:0-13834 GCA_963659495.1 Bacteroidaceae bacterium
CAGAGAGAGAGAGAGAGACCTTTGCTTAGCTTATTTTTCATCTTTCTTTCCTCTGAAATTAGTGGTTTACTGCATTTATTCTACACCAGCCTCACTCCATAAGTCAACCGTAAAATCTGCTAAAGTTAAGATGTTATCAGAATACTATAGCAATAGAACAATTTTTATATGTACAATCTTTGCAGATGTTATTTATTTCAGCTAGTGAAATGTCTCTTAAACATTTTGCTTCATTGTTGTTTTCTGATTTCTCTGCACGGCAAAATTTATCTCCCATATAATCATATGGTTTCAATGATAATAGGTACATACCTTCAATCTGTGACGATAAAGGCTGTGCTAAATCTTTGAAAAAGGCTGCACACAAATTATTTGCAAAAGATGAATTGGTTGTTTTATTGTTTGTAAAATGTAAATCAAAAACGTAATTTTTGCGTGTTTCTAAAAAATATGCTCTTAGAATATTTCCATTGCTATCAAGTAATCTTTTATTGCTTGCAGGTTTCCAAGTCTCCGGTACCATTTGAGTGGCGAATATAACTTCATCCAAGTCAAATTGAAGCGGTAACGATGTGTTTTTAATAAAGTTATCTTTATATTCTATAAGCCCCGTCATTAATGCAGAATATTCTTCAATAGTTTTATTGATTTTCCACTTTTCCATCGCCTTGGAATATCCTGCAATACCGCCGACTGATAATACAGCGATGATAGCCAGAACTCCGAGCATTTCAATCATTGAACGACCTTGTTCAAAATTCTTATACATATTTCTAACTCCATTTATTTTGTTGCATAAAACAAAACCCGCCGTGATAAGAGCGGGCGGATGTTAGCAAACCGTATGCTTGTAAACGGCTCGGCTTATTCAGCTCATAGCCTTATTCAGCCGACATCCGTCCAATGACAGAAATCGGCATAACAAATTTAAGTCGTTTATGCGTAACGACTACAAGCAAAAGGGTTGCTACGCCCTAGACAGACTATCATCTGTCCAATTATTATTTTAACTAAAGATAACCCGAAAGTAAAGATAATTTTATAAATTAGGCTGATGTTTTATGGTGTTTGGGGCGGTTTATAGGCTTAAGTAAAATTATGTACCAAAAGATAATTACAAAAATGTATCTTATTAAAACTTGCCAAAAAGCGTAGATAATTATTACAAGATATTTACAATATTCTTATAAAGTAACGAGAATTTCGCCTCATACGATATCTAAAATCAGTTTTTTACTTATTATATAGCTGTCAAAAATTACGATAAATGCACGGTTGCTTTGTAGTTTTCAGCAGATAATGCCGCCGCGCCGCCGGCTCAAAATTACTCCAAAAAATTGTATATTTGAACGTAATTTGAAACTTTTATATATAATATGTTATATATTTAGAGGTTTTACCGGAAAATAAATATTACTTTTTTGCTAAATTTTATTTATTTAGTATTTGACAAACGCCTAAGTTAACTCTATATGTTTAATATGTATTTGATTAAATGAGGTAATGAAATGAAAGAAACTAGATCTCTTAGAGGAAGAGTTAATGATAACGAACCAAATCCGGTAGACGTACATGTTGGTAACAGAATTCGTCTGCGTCGTACAATTTTGCATATTACTCAGCAGCAGATGGCTGAAATGCTCGGGTTAACTTTTCAGCAAATACAAAAGTATGAAAAAGGCATGAACCGAGTTGGAGCAAGCAGATTGTGGGATATCAGCCGCGTTTTGGAAGTTCCGATGGGCTTTTTCTTTGAAGACATGGATGAGGATGTTGTTAAAAACAGCCCGCGTATGCTTAACAAAAATCAAAGTGAGAAAAACTATTACTTTGAAGAAGACCGCCGCTCTTTTGACGATGACCCGATGAAGAGAAAAGAAACTTTGGAATTGGTTCGTGCTTATTACAAAATTCCTAACCGCTCTATTGCCAGAAACCTGTTTAATTTGATGGTTGCTCTGTCAAAATCTAACAGCAATTTGGCTATGGCAGAAAAAGACGCTGATGACAATAAATTCTAATCAGCAGAATGCTATGGGCGATAAGCCTAAATTTTTCGGCCGGCGCAAAGGCAGAACGATCCGCAAAGCAAAAAGTTTTTTATTGGAAGATTTTTTGCCGCGAATCCTGCTGAATGCGGCGGCTGAAATTTCTTTAGATAAAAGTTTTGCAGCTCCGAAACAGCGCTATGCTTTAGAAATCGGCTTCGGCGACGGCAGCCACTTGGCGACTATAGCCAAAAGCCAGCCGGAAACCGGTTTTGTTGGAGTTGAAGTTTATAAAAACGGTGTTGCGAATCTGCTTTCCTTAATTACAGGCATAAAAGAGGGCAATGAAGAAGATTTGTCGCATGAACCTGCTTTAGAACAGGGGAGGGCGGATAATATCCGAATCTATGATGATGATGCCCGTTTGCTGTTTGCAGCGCTGCCGGATGCTTGTTTTGATAAAATTTATCTGCTGTTTCCGGACCCGTGGCCGAAAAATAAACATGCCGGCCGGCGTTTTGTAAATCCGGATAATCTGAAAGAGCTGGCGCGTTTGCTGAAACAAGGCGGAATCCTGCAAATTGCTACAGACCATGCTGTATATAAAGGCTGGGTGCTGCATACAATGGCAAAAGATAAAAATTTTGTCTGGACGGCAAAATGTTCGGACGATTGGCGCAATCCGCCTGCCGATTGGTTTGAAACCAAATATCAGCGCAAAGCTCTGCGCGAGGGGCGGAAACCGGTGTTTTTTGAATATCGGCGGGTTTGATTTATTCAGCTATTTCTTTTAGCGTATCGTGCAATGTTGTGCTGTCCGGCGCATAGGTGTAGTTTTGGGCGCACTTGGCTAAATTATGCAGATACAAAAGCGAAAATAAGCGGACGGCCGGAGTCAGTCCAAAACTTTGGGCGCGGCTGTCGTCAATAAGATTCAGCAGCTGTTCCCGCTTTATGTTTTCGCGGATGCAGATGCGGTCTAAAATGTGCCATTCCGGCGTAGTCAGCCGCATGCTGGTTTTATGTTCTTTTATAATAATAATTCGGTTCTGATGAGTTGTCATGAGTATCTCCGACTTCTAAAATAGTTGTATTTTTTGTAATATAAACTAAATATGTATAATATGCAATCAAAAAGTTTTTAATTTTTCGGTTTCATCCGTTTTGGTGGGCTGCGCAGGTATGAATGGGGGTAAACTGTGATTTTTTTTTCAGGCAATTATAAGGCTTTTAGACTCGGAATAGACTCAATTAAAAATTCTGTCACTTTTTTTATAAAAATGTGCATTTTTTGCTTGCAAAGGGGCGGCGGTTATGGTATATAAGCGCTACAACAATTGTTTTGAGGGGGTCGCCCCGCAGCGAAGCAAATATAAAATATAGTGCAAACCTTTGTTGCGAAAGAGTTTGCGAAATGTAACAAATTTAGATGGCAGATAACCATTATGGTGATTTTTGCCGTTTAGCTATAGGAAAAGTATAAAAATGGATACACAAAACATTAGAATCCGCTTGAAAGCTTTTGACCATAGATTGCTTGATCTCTCTACAGCAGAAATCGTGCATACAGCCAAAAGAACAGGCGCTAACGTCAGAGGTCCGATTCCTCTGCCGAACAGAATTGAGAAGTTTACGGTAAACCGTTCTCCGCACGTTGATAAAAAATCTCGTGAGCAGTTTGAAATCCGTACTCACAAGAGACTTCTTGATATTGTTGATCCGACACCGCAAACAGTTGATGCTTTGATGAAACTGGATCTGGCTGCCGGTGTTAATGTTGAAATTAAATTGTAATTTAATGTTGGCGCTTTTATTAAAAGCTGTCAACCTATTAAGAAAAGGAAAAAATAATAATGCGTACGGGTCTAATCGCAAAAAAATTAGGAATGTCCCGCATTTTTGAAGCAGACGGAACTCATGTTCCTGTAACTGTTTTGAGTGTAGAAGGCTTGCAGGTTGTTAATGTAAAAACAGCTGAAAAAGACGGCTACAATGCAGTTCAGCTTGGTACTGGCGCTATTAAAGCTAAAAACGTTACCAAGCCTATGAAAGGATATTTTGCAAAGGCTAATGTTGAACCAAAGAAAAAATTGGGCGAATTCAGAGTTTCTGAAGACTGCCTGCTTTCTGTTGGCGATGAATTATCAGTAGAACACTTTGTTGCCGGTCAGTTTGTTGATGTTTGCGCTACTTCCATCGGTAAAGGTTTTGCCGGTGTTATGAAACGCCATAACTTTGCTGGTTTGGAAGCATCTCACGGTGTGTCAATTTCTCACCGTTCTCATGGTTCTACCGGTCAAAGACAAGATCCGGGCAAAGTTTTCAAAGGCAAGAAAATGGCTGGTCACTTGGGTGCTGAACGCGTTACCGTTCAAAACCTGAAAGTTGTGGCTATTGATGCTGCCAAAGGCCTGATTATGGTTAAAGGCGGCGTTCCTGGCTCTGAAAACACTTGGGTAAGAGTTACTGATGCCGTTAAAAAACCGGCTAACGCCTCTGTTCCAATGCCTGCAGGATTGAAAAAAGTTGATGAACCTGTTGCAGCGGCTGAAACTCCGGCTGAAAATGCATAATGAAGTGTAAGGAATAATAAAAATGAAACAGGACATCTTAAATTTAGAAAATAAAAATGTCGGCTCTATTGAACTTAACGACTCCATTTATGGCTTGGAAGTTCGCGCTGATATTTTACAACGCGTTGTAAACTGGCAGCTGGCTAGATTACAAAGCGGCAACCACGCTACCAAAGGCCGTTCTGATGTGGCTTTGACAGCAGCTAAACCTTTCAAACAAAAAGGTTCTGGCAACGCTCGTCAGGGTTCTCGCAAGGGCGCTCAATTCAGAAAAGGTGGCGTTGTATTTGGTCCGGTTGTTAGAGACCACTCTTTTGACCTGACTAAAAAATTCAGAAAACTTGGTCTGAAAACTGCTTTGTCTGCAAAAGCAAAAGCAGGCAACCTTGTTGTTATTGACGAAGCAAAGCTGTCAGCTCCTAAGACAAAAGATTTACAAGCTAAATTGAATGCTTGCGGTCTGACAAACTGCCTCTTCATTGACGGTAAGGAAGTAGATGTTAATTTTGCTTTGGCAAGCCGCAATATTGCCGGAATTGATATTCTGCCAACAATCGGTGCCAATGTATATGACATCTTAAAAAAGGACAAATTGGTATTGACAAAAGATGCAGTAAGTTGCTTAGAGGAGAGATTAAATGGTTAAGAGCAAATCAAACAATGTAACTGCAGCAATGTATGATACATTGGTTCGTCCGGTAATTACCGAAAAATCTATGGTTTCTTCGGAAGCTGGAAAAGTGGTATTCATGGTACCTTTATCAGCTACGAAAGACGATGTTAAAGCTGCTGTAGAAGCCATCTTTAACGTTAAAGTTAATAAGGTAAATACAATTAAACAATTCGGTAAAGTAAAAAGCTTTAGAGGTCATCAGGGCGTTCGTTCTGATTACAAAAAAGCCATCATTACTCTTGCCGACGGTCAAAACATTGATGTTACTACAGGAATTTAGTTATGGCTTTGAATACATTTAAGCCCACTTCTGCAGGCCGCCGCCAACTTGTACTCGTTGATAAAAGCGAATTGTACAAAGGCAAGCCTGAGAAGAGTTTAACAAAAGGTCTGAATAAGACCGGTGGGCGTGATAACTTTGGTCACGTTACAAGTCGCCGCATTGGTGGTGGTCATAAACGCAGCTACCGTGTGATTGACTTCAAACGTAATAAATTTGATTGTGAGGCTACTGTTGAGAGAATTGAATATGATCCTAACCGTACTGCATTTATCGCTTTGGTAAATTACAGCGACGGCGAAAAGGCTTATATTTTGGCTCCGCAACGCTTGAAAGCCGGTGATAAAATCATTTCTGCCGAAAAAGCAGATATTAAACCGGGTAATGCTATGCCTCTGAAGAATATGCCGGTTGGTACTATTGTACACAACGTTGAACTGCGCTCTGGCAAAGGCGGACAATTAGTTCGTTCTGCCGGCTGCTATGCTCAGGTTGTTGGTAAAGACGCCGGTTATGTTCAGCTGAAATTAAACTCTGGCGAATTAAGAATCGTTCGTGAAGAATGCTTGGCTACCGTTGGTGCGGTTTCCAACCCAGATAATCAGAACGTTTCACTTAGTAAAGCCGGCCGCGCACGCTGGATGGGTATGAGACCTGTTTCCCGCGGTGTTGCTATGAACCCGGTTGACCACCCGCTTGGTGGTGGTGAAGGTAGAACTTCTGGTGGCCGTCATCCGGTTACACCTTGGGGTAAACCTACTAAGGGCGCTAAAACTCGTTCTAACAAAAAGACAGATCGCTTTATTATGAGATCTCGTCATGATAACAAAAACTAATAAGGAGAAAAGCTAATGACACGTTCCGTATGGAAAGGACCTTTTGTTGATGGCTATCTTCTGAAGAAAGCTGATGCTGCCAGAGCTTCTAGCCGTAATGAAGTGATTAAAATTTGGTCTCGCCGTTCTACTATGCTGCCGCAATTTGTTGGCTTGACATTCGGCGTACACAATGGTCACAAATTTATTCCGGTTTTGGTTACTGAAGATATGGTTGGCCACAAATTCGGTGAATTTGCTCCAACTCGTACATTCTTTGGCCACACCAAAGCTGATACAACTGCAAAGAGAGGTTAATTATGGCTAAATTGAATGAAAAACAAGCTATGGCTGTTTGCCGCTCTATTCGCACAAGTCCGCGTAAATTGAACCTTGTTGCTCAGTCTATTCGTGGTTTGGGTGTAGAAAAAGCAGTTGCAGAACTGAGCTTTTCTAAGAAGAGAATCGCAAAAGTTGCATTGGGTTTGCTGCAATCTGCAATTTCCAATGCTGAAAATAATCATAATTTGAATATTGACAAGCTCGTAGTTAGCGAAGCTTATGTCGGTAAAGGTATTGTAATGAAACGTATGAGTGCACGCGGCCGCGGCAGAGGCGCAAGAATCTTGAAGCCTTTCTCAAGCATGACCGTTGTTGTAGCAGAGCGTGGGGAGTAAGCAGATGGGACAGAAAGTAAATCCTACAAGTCTTCGTTTGGGCGTTAACCGCACTTGGGACTCTCGTTGGTATGCTGATGACAAGTTTACTGACTACCTCCACGAAGATCTGAAAATTCAAAAATTCTTGGGTGAAAAATTGGCTCAAGCCGGTGTTAGCCGCATTGTTATTGAACGTCCGGCTAAAAAAGCAAGAGTTACTATTCACTCAGCTAGACCAGGTGTTGTTATTGGCAAGAAGGGTCAGGATATTGAGAATTTAAGAAAAGATATTCAAAAATTGACTGATTCTGAAGTTCAATTAAACATCGTTGAAGTTAGAAAACCTGAGCTTGATGCGAAGTTGGTTGCTGACTCTGTGGCTCAACAGTTGGAACGCCGTGTTTCTTTCCGCAGAGCTATGAAAAGAGTTATGCAGTCTGCTCTTCGTTTGGGTGCAGAAGGTATCAAAGTTTCTTGTAGTGGTCGTTTGGGCGGTGCTGAAATCGCTAGAACCGAACACTATCGTGAAGGTCGCGTGCCTTTGCACACACTTCGTGCGGACATTGATTATGCAACCTCTACGGCTCATACCACTTATGGTGCTTGCGGCGTAAAAGTTTGGATTTATAAAGGCGAAATCATGAGCCACGATCCAATGGCGCAAGATAAAAAGTTGGCTGAACAAAAATAATAACAAGAGGTTAGAATAAAATGTTAAGTCCAAAACGTTTAAAGTTCCACAAACAGCATAAAGGTCGTATTCACGGCTTGGCTAAAGGTGGATCAGAATTAAGTTTCGGTTCATATGGATTGAAAGCTCTTACTCCTGAACGCGTAACCGCCCGTCAGATTGAAGCTGCACGCCGCGCTATTACTCGTGAAATGAAAAGAGCCGGAAGAGTATGGATTAGAATTTTCCCAGACGTTCCAGTATCAGATAAACCTGCTGAAGTTCGTATGGGTAAAGGTAAAGGTGCTATTGAATTTTGGGTAGCAAGAGTTAAACCAGGCCGTATTATGTTTGAAATCGGCGGCGTACCTGAAGAAGTTGCTCGCAAGGCATTTGAATTGGGTGCTGCAAAATTGCCGGTAAAGAGCAAATTCGTAAAACGTTTGAACTCTGATGCCATTGAAGGAGAAGCATAATGGTTAAAACTAAAGATTTACGCGCTATGACTAATGACCAGTTGGAAGAAAAATTGGTTGCTGACAAAAAAGAGCAATTCAATTTAAGAATCCAACAGTCAACCGGCCAGCTGCAAAACACTTCTAATATGAAGAAAGTTCGCCGCGAAGTAGCAAAAATCAACACGCTCCTTGCTGAGCGCAAGAAGAATAGTTAGGAGAAAGAATATGCCTAAGAGAATTCTTCAAGGTGTTGTTGTAAGTGATAAACAGGATAAAACAGTTGTTGTTAGTGTAGAACGTCAAGTTATGCACCCTGTTTACAAGAAAATCGTGAAAAAAAGTAAAAAGTTTGCTGCTCACGATGAAAACAATCAGTGCAAGGTTGGCGATAGAGTGTCTATTCAAGAATGCCGCCCTATCTCTAAAAACAAATCTTGGACTGTCATTTCTGATAACGCCTAGTAAATGAAGGAATAAAAAAATGATACAAATGCAAACCAACCTAGATGTTGCTGATAATTCTGGAGCACGCCAGGTGCAGTGCATAAAGGTTCTTGGTGGTTCCAAGAGAATGACTGCTTCTGTCGGTGATGTTATCGTTGTAGCTGTACAAGATGCTTTACCGAAAGGGCACGTTAAAAAAGGTGATGTTCATAAGGCTGTTATCGTAAGAACTGCCAGCGACATCAGACGCAAAGACGGTAGTGTTATCCGCTTTGACAGCAACGCAGCTGTTTTGATTAACAAAGACGGCGAGCCGATCGGCACCCGTATCTTTGGCCCTGTAACCAGAGAGCTGCGCGCTAAAAAATTTATGAAAATCATTTCATTAGCACCGGAGGTATTGTAGTATGCCTAAAATGAAAATTAAGAAAAACGATACTGTAATTGTTTTGTCGGGTGACGATAAAGGCAAAATCGGCGTCGTAAAACAAGCAATGCCTAAGGAAAACAAGGTAATTGTAGAAGGCGTAAATTTGGTAAAACGCCACACTAAACCTTCTCAGACCAATCCTGGCGGAATTGTGACAAAAGAGGCTGCCATTAACGTATCTAACGTTGCCATTGCCAAAGACGGCAAAGCAACAAAAGTCGGATACAAAGTAGTTGATGGCAAAAAAGTACGTTTTGCACGTAAATCCGGTGACGTAATCGATTAATAGGGGAAAATTTTATGACAAATTTTGAAACATTATATAACGACGTCATAAAGAAATCTCTTGTGGAAAAATTCGGTTACAAGAACCCACACGAGATTCCTAAGCTGACAAAAATCGTTTTGAATATGGGTATCGGCGATGCTGTTACCGATAAGAAAAAAGTAACAACCGCTATGGAAGAATTGGCTTTAATCGCTGGTCAGCAGCCGGTTATGACTAAAGCCCGCAAATCAATCGCTACTTTCAAATTGCGTGAAGGTATGCCGATTGGCTGCAAAGTAACTTTGCGTTCTGACAGAATGTACGAATTCTTGGAAAGACTGATTAACATGGCTTTGCCGCGAATCAGAGACTTCCACGGAATCACCGGCAAGAACTTTGACGGCAGAGGAAACTTCGCTTTCGGTATTAAAGAACAGATAATCTTCCCTGAAATCAACTATGAAAAAGTTGACGAAGTTAGAGGATTGGATGTTGTTATTTGTACAACAGCTAAGACAGATGAAGAAGCTAAATTCTTGCTGACTTCATTCAACCTGCCTTACAAGAAATAAGCGGAGATTTTACTATGTCAAAAACAAGTTCAGTTTATAGAAACTTGAAAAGAGTAAAGATGGCAGAGAAGTATGCTAATCGCCGTCAAAAACAAAAAGCAATCGCAATGGATAAAAACGCTTCTCCGGAAGAGAGAATGCAAGCTCAATTTGCATTGCAAAAGTTTCCTAAGAATTCTGCAAGATGCCGTATTAGAAATCGTTGCAAAATTACAGGACGTTCACGTAGTTATTACAGAAAATTTGGCCTGAGCCGTGTTGAATTGAGAGATTTGGCAAGCTTTGGTAAAATTCCTGGTTTAGTAAAATCAAGCTGGTAAGAAGGGAGAATGATATCATGTCTATGAGTGATCCTTTGGGCGATATGCTCGCACGCATTAAAAACGCACAAAGAGCTAAGAAGAGTGATGTTGTATCACCTGCTTCTCGCTTGCGTGAAAATGTGTTAGAAGTTTTGAAAAGAGAAGGCTACATTGCCGGTTATGAAAAGACCAATGTACGCCCGGGTATTGATGAACTTCGTATTCAATTAAAGTACTACGAAGGTAGTGCAGTTATTACTGAAATTTACCGTGTATCTACACCGGGTCGCCGCGTTTATTCAAGCGTTAAAGACCTGCCTAGAGTTTACAACGGCCTTGGTATTTCCATCATCTCTACCCCAATGGGTGTTATGAGTGATAACGAAGCCCGCAAGGCAAACGTTGGCGGTGAAGTTTTGTGCCAAGTATTCTAAGGAGAAAATGGAATGTCAAGAGTTGGTAAATATCCTGTTGTTGTTCCTGCTGGCGTAGAATTAACCATCAATAACAACGTTGTAACCGCAAAAGGTAAATTAGGCGAACTTCATTTTGCCTTTGACGACAGCCATATTTCAGCTAAGCTGGAAGACGGTAAAGTTGTTGTCACTCCGCATTCTTTGAGCTTAACCGCCAGAGCATTGTGGGGTACAACCCGCGCTCAAATCCAATCTTTAGTGAAAGGTGTGAGCGAAGGTTTTACTAAAGATATGGAATTAGTCGGCGTGGGTTATAAAGCCCGTGTTGAAGGCAAAAACTTAGTTTTGTCTTTAGGCTTTTCGCATGATGTGATTTTCCCTGCACCGGAAGGTGTAAAAATCACTTGCGAGTCTCCGACACAAATTAAAATCTTTGGTGCTGACAAACAGCTGGTTGGCCAAGTTGCCGCCGAATTGCGCAAATACAGAAAACCTGAACCTTATAAAGGAAAAGGCGTGAAGTATGCTGGCGAAGCTGTTCGTCGTAAAGAAGGTAAGAAGAAATAAGGAATAATTCGATGAATACACCAAGAAATTTGTTTGAGAGAAGAAAGGCTCGTGTTAGATCTGCTATCAAAGCAGCTGCAAACGGCAAATTAAGACTGTCTATTTTCCGCAGCGGCAAGCATATCTATGCACAAATCATTGACGATGTAAAAGGCTCTACAGTTGCTTCTGCCTCTACTTTGGATAAAGAAGTTAGAGCCAACATCAAAAAATCTTCTACAGTTGAAGCTGCTGGCTTCATTGGTAAATTAATTGCTGAAAGAGCAACAAAATCTGGTATTTCTGAAGTGGTTTTTGACCGCGGCGGTTATATCTATCACGGCCGCGTAAAAGCTTTGGCCGATGCTGCTCGCGAAGCTGGTCTGAAATTCTAGGAGAGAAAGATGGTACAATCTACAGATCGTCATAATTCTAAAAAAGAAGTAAAAGATGAATTGGTTGAAAAACTGGTTCATGTAAACCGTGTTGCTAAAACAGTTAAAGGCGGCCGCACCATGTCATTTGCTGCAGTTGTCGTTGTCGGCGACCAAAAAGGCCGTATCGGTTTCGGTACCGGTAAGGCTGCTGAGGTTCCTGAAGCTATTGTTAAAGCAACAAATGAAGCCAAAAAGAATATGATCCGCATTCCGCTTCGTGAAGGCAGAACTTTGCACCACGATGTGTCTGGCCGCTTCGGCGCCGGTAAAGTTGTTCTGAGAACAGCTCCTGCCGGTACCGGTGTGATTGCCGGCGGTCCTATGCGTGCCGTGTTTGAAGTTTTGGGCGTACAAGATGTTGTAGCTAAATCTTTGGGTTCTAATAACCCTTACAACATGATTAAAGCCACTTTCGCTGCTTTGCAGGCAATCAACTCTCCGAGAATGGTTGCTACAAAGCGCGGCAAAAAAGTTGGCGATATCGTTAGCCGCCGCGAAAACACAATCGGTAAAGAAGTGAAAGAGGAGGCATAATCTATGGCTGCTAAAAAAACTATCAAAGTTACCAGAACTGGTAGCACAATCGGCCGCCCTGCTATTCAAGAAACTCACTTGAAGAGCTTGGGATTAACCAAAACCGGCCGCACAGTTGAAGTAGAAGATACTCCGGCTATCCGCGGTCTTATCAAAAAAGTGGCTCACTTGGTAAAAGTGGAAGAATAGGAAGCCAGCCGGGAGAGCATAATACTCTTCCGGCAGCCTCTGAAAGTTTTTCTGCTTTAGCTAGGTATTAACTATAAGGTAAAAAAAATGAAACTGAATGAATTAAAAGATAACGAAGGTGCGACAAAAAATCGTAAACGCGTTGGTCGTGGTATCGGTTCCGGTAAAGGCAAAACCTGCGGTTTAGGCCACAAAGGTCAAAAAGCTCGTTCCGGCGGTGCTAAATGCGGTTTTGAAGGCGGTCAAATGCCTTTATACCGTCAGCTGCCTAAGCATGGCTTTAAAAATCCGTTTGCAAAGACATTTGCCGTTGTAAACTTGGATACTATTCAAAAAGCTATTGATGCCGGCAAACTGGACGCTAAAAACATCAATGATGAATCTTTGCTGAACTCTAATGTTGTTTCTAAGCAGCTGGACGGCATTCGCCTGCTTGCACGCGGTGCGGTTACCAGCAGCATCAACATTACTGTTGACTCTGCTTCTAAATCAGCTGTTGAAGCTGTTGAAAAAGCCGGCGGTAAAGTTAGCTTTGTTGCTGCTAAATAATTAACGTTATTTGCTGAAATCATTAAAAAGCTCCGTTTAATAAACGGAGCTTTTTAGTATGTATAGCTTAGGCAAATTTTAGCTTGGTTTTAAGTGTATGGATACAGAGCAATATGAATGTTCTTGACATTGCTTGCACATTTCTTTGATTTGCAGAGGTGTGGCTGTTTTTATGGTATTATAATCAAAAGGCTGTTTTTGGGTGTAGCCGCGCCAATGGTTTGGGTCGTTATCATCTTTAGTGTTTCCCCAAAAAGTCGTAATGTTGTTAATATCTTGGGCAATTTCTTTAGCAGCATAAATCATATTTTCGCACAAATCTTCAGAAGCCGGTACTAAAGATGAATCTGTTTTAATTAAATTTGCGCTGAAGTTCATCTGAAAAGCGCAAACCAGACTTTTGTCATCTTGTGATTTTAGCCAACAATCCTGTCCGTAAAATCCGTTGTATGAATTGCCGTTTTTATCTTTTAAGCTTCCATTTATATAAGTTAAGCCGGCAGGAATTTCATTTAAGGCATTTAAAATGTCAATGGTATTATATTGAGTATCGGTAGTTTTTTCGTGAGGCAGTTCATAGCGCAGCCGGACCAAAGAGTGCAGAAGTTGGGTAATTTGTTCTTTTTGCATATTGGAATTCCGCATTCGCATCGCTTTACTATAGCCGGCGATTCCACCGACACTAAGTACTCCGATAATCGCCAGAACGCCGAGCATTTCTATCATAGAACGTCCAAAGGAATTTGCGTCTCTGCCGCCAGTCATCCTAGGCCGTGACGCACAGTCTGTACATAGGATCTTGTTGCACCAAGGGCGGAGTAAACCCTCGCCATTAGTTACGGCGTCATTGCGAGCGCAGCGAAGCAATCTATAACCCTCGCCCCGTGAGGGAGAGGGTGACACCTTGGCGTCGGGTGAGGGGGACTTATTAAAGAACTTGCAACAAAAATTACGCATGCGTCCCAAGCACCAACCAGAAACGTCATACTTGTCGCCACACCCTGCAGGCTGTGGCAGACGAGTATCCATGA
>CAVKTH010000048.1:0-13809 GCA_963659495.1 Bacteroidaceae bacterium
ATTATGTTTATTCCAAAAGTTTTAATTAGTGTTAACCGTTCCATTCCTGTGGGACAGCGCCGTGCGTATATTGAAAGAATTGACGGACAGTCTTATTTGAAAACCGATATTCTTCCCGGTGACTTTTTGCTGGCTGACGGCAGCTTTTCGGCTTCTACCGTCTATCAGCAGGAGCGAGGTGTTTTTATCGGAGCAGATGACAAATATATTGAGCTGGCATCTATCTCTGACGGAACATTTACACGCAGCAAGGTCTTTGAATGGTGCAAGGCAAACGGTGCGGTTCTGCCTGATATTGCTGATTTGCAGCGTATTGACGGATTAGCCGCCGCAGCCATTAACAACAGTTTACGCCAGATTGGCTTGGAAAAGTCCGTTTTTACTAAAGACGCAGCTTCCGAGTTTTGGTCTAAGGAAAGTCTGGAAAACCAGCAGGGCATTACTGAACGCCGTATTTTGCTGATTAAGCAGGCTATCGGTCTCAACAAAACGGAATTTCCTAAATTGGACGGACCGGTCGGCATCCGCAAGGCCTTTTTGCCGGATGTGATTTGGGTTCGTCAGAGCTTTGCGGATTCGTTCTGGATTCTGCAGCAAATTGCTCCGGATTATTTTTATATTCTGGAAAGTCAGGTGCATAACAGCCCAGAGCAATGCAAAAACATTGACAACGGCAATATTCATCTGGAGGGTGCAAGCTTGGTTGTTGAAAACCCTGTCGGCGAAGTATATACCGAAAACGGCTCGCAGTTTATCACAACCCATAAGGACTACTTCCGCCGCGTAAATTGCTCGCTTTATACAAAAGTCGGAGAAAACTATGACCGCTGGACGGTGCAGAACACTAAGCAGTAATATTTGCTGAATAACTTTAAAAACAGCTTTCATTTTTTTAATGAAGGCTGTTTTTTTGTTTGTAAAAGTTATATTTTTTGCTATATATAAAAAAAATAATCTATTGAGGATGATATATGATAGAACAGCAGCTGCCGCCGGAAATTATGAAACAAGCCGTAAAGGGAATAAGCTATATTGCCCACCCGCTGCGTCTGCAGATTTTGGAATTTTTAGACGTTAACGGCGAAGCATCGGTTTCAGAAATTACCAAGGCGGTAAACGACGAGCAAATGATTGTATCGCAAAGCCTGAAAAAACTGCGCGATTCCGGATTGGTTACAACGCAAAGGCATGGGATTTTTATATATTACCGCATTCAAGAAGAATATCCGGCCAGCATATTTGTCTGCCTGCGCAAGCTTTACGGCTATATGACAGACAGCCTGCGTTTTTTAGCCGATGACTGCAAAGCCTTATTGCCGCCTGATTACACCACCATGACCGCCAACCGCATCAAGCTGTTTGCCAACTATGATAAAATGCGGATTTTAGAATTTCTGCTGCTGCACGGCGAAAGCAATGTAACGCAAATCGTGCAAGGGACTGAAAGCGAGCAGCTCAAAGTTTCGCAATATCTGCGCCGGCTTAAAGACGATGCTTTTGTCAGCAGCCGCCGCGACGGGCGCTTTATTTATTACAGCATCACTAAGGGAGTGCATAAAACCGCGCTGCAATGTATTCACAAGCGCTATGATAAAATAGGCAGGCTTATCTGAAATAATGTGTTGAAACAAACGCCTTTTCTGCTATAATCAACCTGTTTTGCAACAGTTTTGGAGGCTTTATTATGTTTACAGAAAAATGGAATTACCGCTTTTTAGAGCTGGCCGAGCTAGTTTCAACTTGGTCAAAAGACCCCTCTACCCAGACCGGAGCTGTTGTGGTGGGACCGGATAAAGAAATCCGCGCCACCGGATATAACGGCTTGGTGCGCGGCGTTTCCGATGATATTCCGGAACGCATGGAGCGCCCGACTAAATATGATTTTTTTGAACACGCCGAACGCAACGCCATTTATAATGCCTGCCTGACCGGAACCCAGCTCAAAGGCTGCACTATTTTCTGTACGCTGACGCCTTGCACCGACTGCGCCCGCGCCATTATTCAGGCCGGAATAAAAGAAGTGATAACCTATGAATATAAGCCGGCTGAAAACGACCCTAAAAATACTTGGCGGGATAAACTTAATTATTCGGCCCAGATGTTTGCCGAAGCCGGTGTAGCCTATATTGAACTTCCTCGTAAAAAATAATTGATTTCCAGCGGCCTTTCCCCTTTAAATCTCACAAAAAGTCCATATATATGTAACCGATTAAATTTTTGCCAAAACTACAAGGAGGTTGGATAATGAAAATTTTGATTGCTGATGACTGTCCGCTGTTCCGCGACGGTTTGAATTTACGGCTTTTAGAAATTTTTCCAAACGCCAAAACCGAACAGACATCAGGTTTTGCCAACACTATCAAATTTTTACAGAATCAAAAAGACGTCAATCTGCTGATTTTAAATGCTGAAATGCAGGATATGCCGTGGCAGGAGGCTCTAAAAGAAATCCGCCGGGTTTCTAAAGCTCTGATACTGATTATCTCCACTTCTGCCGATGCCCGAACCCTTAAGACAATTTTGGCAGCCGGCGCCGACGGCTATCTTTCCAAGCGGGCGGATGCCGACGAGCTGAGCCTTGCCTTAAGACTGATTAAAAACGGCGAAACTTATATATCTCAAAACAATAACAGCGGTGTTCCGCTGAATAACCTCAGCGGCACCGAAAGCGGACTGAAAACGCTGACTAACCGCCAATCCCAGGTTTTAGACTTAATCGCCCAAGGCAAATCCAACAAACAAATTGCCTATGACATGGGAGTTTCCGAATCCACCGTAAAGCTGCATATTAACGCGCTTTTGCGCACTCTGCATGTCAGCAACCGCACCCAAGCCGTAGTTACGGCGCAGAAAATGGGAATTATTTAGCAGTTTTTTTATCTTCAGAATCTTTTTTAGACTTCAGCTGTCCGCACGCTGCCAAAATATCTTGTCCGCGGGCAACCCGAACCGGCGCGGCAAAACCGGCCTTTTCCAATTCACGGGCAAACGCATGCACGCGGTTATTTGAGCTTGGTGCAAAAGAACACCCCGGCCATGGATTAAACGGAATTAAATTGAAACTAGCCCGCAGCTGATATTTTTTCATTAAAGCAATAAGTTCGCGCGCGCAGTCCAGGCTATCGTTAATTCCGTTCAGCAGCAAATATTCAAAAGTGATATAGCGGCTGCCGTCTCCGCTTTGATAAGCCCGGCAGGCTTCCATAACTTCTTCAATCGGGTAGCGGTTGTTAATCGGCATAATCTGCGAGCGGATTTCATTATTTGGTGCATGCAGAGAAACCGCCAAACGCACGCCGGTTTGCTGCAAAGCCGGCAAAATTTTCGGAGCTATGCCGGAAGTAGACATCGTCACGCGGCGGCGGGAAATCGCTATACCGTCGCCGTCTGTCAAAATCTGCAAGGCTTTTACGGTGTTTTCCAGATTATGCAGCGGCTCGCCCATCCCCATAACCACAATGTTAGAAAGATAGCGGGTTTCGTTGGTCGGACTCGGCCATTCGCCGTAAGTGTCGCGCGCTACCATAAATTCGCTGACGATTTCTCCGACCGTCAGGTTACGGGTCAGCTTTTGGCTTCCGGTATGGCAGAATTTGCAGCCGACCGCACAGCCGACTTGGGTAGAAATGCAAACCGCGCCCCTATCCTCTTCCGGAATATAAACCATTTCAACCCGCTGTCCGTCTTTAAATTCCAAAAGCCATTTGCGGGTTTTGTCAGTAGACAGCTGTTCTGCCACAATTTTGGGACGGCTGATAGTGAAATTATCGGCCAATTTTTGGCGCAGGTCTTTAGAAAGATTACTCATTTTGGCAAAATCGGTTTCGCCGAAATAATAAAGCCATTGCCACAGCTGCTTAGCCCGAAACGGCTTTTCGCCGATTGCGGTCAAAGCTGCCTGCAGTTCTTCTTTGCTTAAGCCGATAAGTTCCGTTTTTTCCGTCATGGCTATTTTTTCTTGCATTTAGCTGAAATTGCCTGATAGGCGCTGGAGAAACCTTTAAGAGAATATGTATCTTTAGTAGTAGTTCCGCGGCTTGATTTGCCGTCTACAATCATTCTTTCGCCGCGTTTCATGGCTGTAATAATATTGCGGTCTTCCTGAGAGCTGACCATCCAGCCTTTAGAACCCTCGGTAAAAGTATTCTTAAAAGTTTTATCGCCGATTTTAATAACAAACGGAGCTTTGGTGTCAAAATTATAGCCGGCCACAAAACTTACTTCGTCAAAAGTTTTTTCGGACGGGCGGTGAGTAATGATTGTATAGATATCGCCGCGCTTGGTATATTTGCCCTCGTCTTTTTTAGGTGTGGACGACATATAGCAAATAAGGTTGCCGCGGTCGTTATAAGTCCAAGCGGTCCAGTCGCCGTATTCGCCCAAAACTTTAGGCATTTCTGCAGCGTTTGCCGCCGCGCCGATAATCAAACCGCTCAAAACCAATAAATACTTTAACATTCTTTTTTATCCTTTTACGCTTAAATTTTGCTTGGATTATAGCAAAAAATTATATATAAACTATTAAAATTTACAAAAAATACAAGAGGAATTTTGAAGTTATGATGAAGCCTAATTTTTTAGATATGTCAAAACTGCTGACATCCAAGCGGATTTACCGCCTGTTTGACGCTGTAGAATCCCACGGCGGAACTTTGCGTTTTGTCGGCGGCGCCGTGCGCGATACTCTGGCCGGACGGCATAACAGCTTTGACTTGGATTTGGCTTCCGATTTATCGCCGGACGAGCTGGTTGAAGCCTGCGAAGACTATGGGCTTAAAACTGTGCCTATCGGGCTTAAATTCGGCACTATCGGAGTAATTATAGATAATCAGGCGCTTGAAGTTACCTCGCTGCGCCGCGATGTGGTAACCGACGGCCGCCATGCCAAAGTGGAATTTACCGATGACTGGAGCGTGGACGCCTCCCGCCGCGACTTAACCATAAATGCTGTGTATGCTGATTTATACGGCAATGTGTTTGATTATTACAACGGCATAAGCGACTTAGAAAACGGCATTGTCCGCTTCATCGGAAATCCGGATGAGCGCATTAAAGAAGACTATCTGCGGATTATGCGTTTTTTCCGCTTTTATTCTATTTTCAGCAAGCAGCCGATGGATAAAGATGCCTTAAGAGCCTGTATTGCCAACAAAGACGGACTGCGCACGCTTTCTATTGAGCGGGTGCGCGATGAGCTGTTCAAGCTGCTGGTTACACCGCGGGCTGCTGAAACCATGCAGATTATTTTTGACAACGACATACTAAGCTACTTTCTGCCTAGCAAATCCATTCATATAGAAGCTTTGCAGCACCTGACCGAGCTGGTGGAAGATATGAAATATGAGGGAAATTTCCTGCGCCGCCTGTTTGTACTCTATCAGCCGAATGCTTCAGAAGCTGAGAATATGGCGCGGACGCTGCGTTTTTCTAAACGGCAGAAAGATAACTTTATAAACTGGGCAAAAATTAACTTAATGCCAGAAAATATTTCTACTCCGAGCCAGCGCCTGCGTTTTATTTACCGCTACGGCAAAACGTTCTGTCTGGATAAAATTTTGCTGACCGCTGCAATCTATAATATTGAAAGCTCTAAAGTCGCCAATGTACTGCAAGAGGTGGAAGACGCGGTTGTGCCGATTTTTCCGCTGCGGGGACGCGACCTGATAGAGCAAAATATAGCATCCGGCGAAAAAATCGGGCAGAAGCTGGCGTTGCTGGAGCAGCTGTGGATTGACAGCAATTTTAATCTGACGCGTGATGAGCTGCTGGAATTTGCTAGAAAAGCAATTTAACTTTGTTTCCGCTCTGCTGACAGCTGCCGCCGCTGTTGATTTCGGCACGGCGGGCGCCGGTTCCGTTTTGGCACATAAAGCAGGTTGCTCCGTCCAGCCCGTCAAAAGTCACATAAAATCCGCCGTCATCTGCCGGAGCAATATCCCAATTTATTCCGGAAAAACCGCTGAATGACGGCAAGGCAGCTTTGCTCAGCCCGCTGTAATCGCCGAAATATGAAGTCTGAATTTCCGTGACCAGCGCGCCTAAATCTTGCTGAAAACGCATTTTATTTAAAGCGCTCTGCCCGCGGGCTACAGCCTTATAGCCTTCAGCCGAAAGCTCGCCGTCAATTACCAAAGCCCCTAAAGTGTCGCTCATCTGAGCCGAGGCGGTTCCGCAGAATAAGCTTAAAACTGCTGCTGTAATCAAAAACTTTTTCATAACTTTCTCCTTATAAATTCATATTATTTTGCCAGCCGCGGGCGGCTTTGCTTAAACAGTCATCAACCGGCGCCGCCTTAGGATAGCGGATATTTCCTAAAATCAGCGGCTTGCTGTAACCTTGCAGCTCTGGAAGCTCCCAAGTTTTCTGCTCCAGATAATAGCGCGCCAAGTCGGCAAACAAACGGGCTTCCATAAATTCGCCCAGCTTAGAATATTTAATCTGCGGACTGGTCTTCAGGCGCTTGCGGAAATCGGCAAAAAGCTTTTGGTGCTGCAGCAGAGCCGGAACTTTGCCCGACAGCGTATCATCAAAGCTTTGGCGGGCAAGCGGATTTTTCCAACCGCCGCCGAACAAAACAAAATCCGCGGTTAAATCTATATTATCCGGCGCAGAAGCGGCAGAATACGCCGCTAAATATCCTGCAAAAAATTCCAGCGTATGCAGAACATTGCAGAAAATCTGTTCATTTTCCGCCGGATTTCCATAGGTGTTTTCAATATAGGCAAAAAGCTCAGAAGTTTTATAAAAAGCCGGATCGCCGGATTTCGGCGGCGTCATTTCATAAAAATTTTGCCCCAGCGCAAACAGATATTGCAGCAGTTCCGGCAATAGTTTTCCCTGCAAGCCCCAATGCGCATTCTTATCAAACGCCACGCCTTTATAACGCAGCACAAAACTATCCGTATATTCATTAAACGGACCGGCGTCCCAGCTGATTTGCGCCCTGCCGTTTTTTATCCAAGCCAAATTTGAGGTGTTTCCGGCATTGATATAGCAGCCGTCTCCCTCCTGCCGCGAAATATGCGCGTTATGCGGAGCAGCCAGCGGCGCACCCTCAAAACCGTTCATCAGCAAAGCCGAACGAAAGTCGTTTATAACCGGAATATCGGTCAAATCTGCCAGCAGCTGAGCCGACCCCATCTGCGTGGTAAACGGCAGCGTTCCGCTGATTTTAGCCAGCGACGGCGGATTATGATCCAGCGTTTTGCCATGAAAACCGATAGCCTGCACACTGCTTTTATCAATATTGTTTTGCCGGCAAAGCTCATTAACCGCCTCCGCCACGCCTGCAACATATTTTTGGTGTACAGCTAAAAAATCATTATCCTTTATCAGTTCCGCCGCCGGTATCTTCTGTGTAACCACCCGCTGCCGCAAGGCGTCTATACTCTTTTTTTCGGCCACGCTGTAAGGAATGCTCAAGCTGCAGATATCTGTAATTTTTTCCCCGTCAAACTCAGTCAGCACCACGTCAACAGCGTCCATGGAATTTCCGGTCATATTGCCGATAATGCGCAGTTTAGCCATTGATTTTATCTTTCAGCAGCAGCGCCGCGCCGATTAACCCCGCATTATTGCCGGTTACAGCTTTTTGCAGCCGCAGCGGATTGTGATAGCCTTTGGCATTTACGGCCTTTTCAACTGCCGGATAATCAACAATTTCCGCCAAACTGCCGGACAGCGCCACCGCTTCGGTGTCTAAGATGCTGTTCAGCAAAGCCACGCTGTCTGTCAGACGTTCCTGCCATTCGGCAAAAGCTTTTTCCGCCGCCGGATTATGTTCATTTTTCAGTTTGCAAAGCGCAAAGCAGTCACACTCACTTAAACCGTTTTGCTTAGCCAAAGCTGCCAAATCGCCGCCGGCCAGCAAAAACGGCAGCTCGCCCGCCGCGCCGGTTTTACCGCGTAAAATTTTGCCGTCGCAGATTATACCGCAGCCCACGCCGGTTCCCAAAGTCAGCATAACCGCCTGTTCGGTTCCTTTCAGTACGCCGATTTTATATTCCGCCCACAAAGCGGCGTTGGCGTCATTTTCCACCAGCAGCGGCTTGGCTGTTAATTTATGAAAGCAAATATTTTCATATCCGGCCGGCAGATTGTGCGGCTTTGCCGTAAGTTTTTCATTATATACCACACCGGCAGTCGCCACCGCCGCACCGTCAAACTCTTCTTCGCTCAGACGCTTTTTTATATATTCTTCTATTTTTTCTGCGTCTTTAGGCGTTGGCGCCGAAACTACGGGGCTTAGCAATTTTCCGCATACCGAAACCACCGCCGAAGAAATTTTAGTGCCGCCGATATCAAAAGCCAATATTCTCATTTTTGCCTCCTTGCATATATATTCAGCATAAGTCAAGAATGTAAAAACTTTATTAGCAGCACAAAAAACAACGCCGATTTTTTTACTTAACCGGCGCTGTTTTATTTTTTTATCTGCCTTGTTTTTCTTGGGCTTTTTTCTGAACCGCCTGCTGAACATTCAGCGGCTTCTGTTCGGTTTTAACCTCTGTTTTAACATCAGTTTTTTGCTGAGTAACCGGATCTTGCTGCTGAGCTTGCTTTTTATTTTTCAGCTCCTCAATTTTTTCTTCATTGCTGACCGGCTGCTTGTTTTCAATATTTATCTTTACCGGCTTTTTATCTTCTGCCTGTTTGCCTTTGGCTGCCGGCTGTTTCTTTTTGCTGAAGATTCTATCCAGCAATGCTCCGGCGCGTTTCCGCAGCTTTTTAGCTCCCAGCGCATTGCCCAGCACGCCGAACATACCGACGCCGTCCACCCGCTGATTGTCAACCGTATGAGTTACGGTAGTTTTAATATTTATCTGCTTATACGGACTGTCACCGTCAGCGTATGTGGTATAGCGGTCGCCTTTAGCGTCTTGTACAAAGCGTCCGGCGTCATTCTGAGAAGCATTAGAATCCAGCACTCCGTCATTTTGATACGGCGCGCCGTTTACATAGCCGACCTGATTGTAACGGTTGATATGAGCATCAATCTCCTGAAAGGCTTTAACCGCATCCGGCGACAAATTAACATGTCCGTCGCTGGTTACGGAATTAGCCAGATTGCTGACTTCTTGCTGAGAAACTCCGGTTTCTTGGCTCCAGCCCTCGCCCAAAACCATATGGTTGCCGTGTGAAGCCACATCAGGTGCACCCTGATTATGCAGAGTCATATTATCCGGAGCCTGCGCGCCGGCGTCATGCGCTGCCATCAAATAGCGGTACGGGTCAATATGAGTGCCGTGAGCCTGATTGTATTGATTGATTTCATCAACACGCTGCTGCAGCACATCTTCATGACCGGCATACCATTTGCCGACTGTAACCTTTGCCCGCTCTTTAACTCCGTCATCATAAACGGTTTCGCGGCGATTGGTTACTTCCTGCTCTTTGTGCTGGAACAAATCATTGCCCGGATGAGCGTGATTGTAGGCATCTATAGCCATATTGGCTGTCACGCGTCCGCCGTAAGCACCGGCCACATTAGCAATAGCCTGCACGGCAGCCCAGCCCGCGGATTCAAACTTGCCTAATCCGGCTTTGCGGGAATCGCCGTAGTTAGAAATAACGCCGTTAGCAGTTCCGACAGCCAAAGCTCCGATACCCAAAGCCGAAGCAACTCCCGGGTTTCCGGTAGCGGCAAAACCCAGCGCCGCCGCACCCATTGCAGTTGTTGCTACAGTCATCATCAGCTTGCGGTTTTTCAGCATAGCCTTAAAGCCCGCCGGCTTGCCCTCTTTCTTTTGCTGTTTCCGCCATTTATGAACTTGCCATAATGTCATACCAACAGCCAAGCCGGTGCCGACTGCCATACCGGCAACCTTATTAGCGCCCATAGTGCCGATAGTGGTAATAGCGCCGGAAACCAGAAAGGCCGAAGCCGCACCTTTAACCGTGCGTTTCAGCATTTCTATGCGGGCAGCTTTTTTATTTGTCTTGTTATCGGTACGGGCAGCAGCGCGTTTATCCAAATCTTCAATCGGCTTAAACACCGACATCACAACCGGCTTGTCACGGCCGACTGTCTGCGCCAAAGCGTTGGCATATCCGGCTGTTGCGTTTACGGCATTATCCACACCGGCTTCAAACGCCTTATGACTGATTGCCATCGGCTTTTCCGGATTTGCCAAATCGGCGGTAAACTGATTCAAAAACTTTTTATCGGTAAACTGTTTTGGATGCTCTGCTACCTTTTTTTGTACTTGGTCTACCACATGCAAAGCATACAAAGTTTGCGGCAGCTGCTCAGCAACTTCTTTCTGCAGGTCTTCCGCTTTAAACTTGGTATCGGTGCCGATGTTTTCCAGCAGAACATTCTGTTTGGCTAAACGGATAGAAGTATCCAGCTTGCTGCCGGCGATAACTTTGGCGCCGTCGCTGTAAACATCGCTTTGCTTGCCGTCTTTATCCACGAACTGCGGCTCAGCCTGACCTTTGTCATCCAAAAACTTAAAGTTGCTGACCAATTTAGCCGTTTCGGCGTCTATTTCCACGCCCTGCAGCTGCTTATTCAGCTCTTCACAGCGCTTTTGCAGCTTTTCCGAATCGCCTTCTTTTACGTCTTTAATATTATACTGCGCTTTATATTCATCAAACTGCTCGCCGAGCATCTTTTCGCCCTGACGCATTTGCTGAGCCAATGTCTTGTTGTTTTTATCATCACGCCAATTTTTATCCAGCGCGTCATACATCTGCACATAGCCCTCATAAACATCGGCGATGTTGGTTTTGTCGGCAAAATACATGTCATCAAAAGTATGCTCTTTGTTTGCCAGCATAGTTGTCAGCTGCTCCATACGGGCGCCGATTTTTTCTTTTTTAGCCGTCAAATCCTGCTTTTTTGCATCGTCTTTTTCTTCGGCAATCTGCTTATCCAAACCGGTATAGGCTTTAGCCAAAGCGGCAGGCGGCACAAGGCTAAACAGCTCGTCATTGCTGACCATTTTGTCGGTTACGCGGCTTTCATATTCTGCCAGCTGCTTATCCGAGAGTTTCGGCAGCTTATCATTCAGCAGCTCAATACGGGCTTGAATCAGTTCTTCCGGCTGCTTAGAAACTTTGTTTAAATCATCATCGCTGATTACTTTCATATCGCGCAGCGCTTCAACTTTTACCATATCAAGCAAAGTATCGTTTTGGTCGGAATTAAAGCTGCGCAGCCGAGCCTCTTCAAGCTCAGGTTCTTCTTTTTCCGGAGTTTCATTAACCGGAGGCTGTTTTTCTTTATCCGCAAGCGGAGCCACGACAATGCCCAAAGGAGTTTTTTCATCAGCCTGTCCTTTAGGAGCGGCAGCGGAAATATCATTATTTTGAGAAGTTATGTCTAAATAAGCTTTAATATCGTCTAAGGTCAGCCCTAAATCTTTGGCGGAGTGATTTTCCACGCTGACAAAAGCTTTATCTTCGGCCGAAAGCTCGTCATATTTCTTGTCCAGAAAATGTACTTCGGTCAAATTATTCAGCTCTTCCGGAGTCGCGGTTTTGGCGGCTTCAGCCAAAAATTTTTCATCTTGCTCGTCAATATCGCCGGTATGCTGCTTAAACTTATAGAACATCGCCGCCAGCTCATAGTCGCGGATACTGTTTATATCTCTGTTCCATTCTGATTTTACAAATTCTTGAAATTCCGTACTGTTTTTAATTTCAGCAATATCTTGATATTTTGACATAACCGTCTCTCCTGATAATTTTTCTTTAATAATAGCCCATTTTGTCTAAGAATGCAACATTTTTCGGATAAGCCCGGCTAAGACATCAGCGCTCATAATAAGCTTCGCGCGTCATAACCGGCGACGGCGTAATGTTTTGAATAAAAATCGCCATCACATTAAAATTTTTCTGCATATCCAAAGAATAGGCGCGGTTCAGGCGCAAAATAACCTCTTCTTTATTATCATAGCCCAGCATCTGCGGGGTGAGGCAGTCCACCATATTGCTGAAATTGTCAAAGACGGCAGTTCCCAGCACCTGACACAAAAGATGCTCGCGCGGATTATTTATATTTTCATATTCTATCACATCGCCGATTTTCAAATTCTGGCGTTTTTTATCAAACAGACGCATATCAACTTTGCGTCCGGCTTTTATTTTGTTAAACGAAAACTCGCTTAAATCCATTTTATATTGCATTTTCAATCCCTTTTCATACATCGGCATCATATTGCACTTTTTTATTTAAAGCAAGTTTTTTGTCATATTTTTCTATAATAGCCGCAAATCCGCCGCTATCAGAACAACTGCCGGATATTCGGCATCACGGCGAGGATAAAGTGTAATTATGTTATTGACAGACAAAAAATAATTTAATATGTTAGCAGCAATGAGTTAGAGTATAGAAATATGCTCTGTCAATTTAATAAGAAAAGGTTTGAAATGAGTATTAGTCCGATTCAGTTTCTGCGTCAGGTTAAGCAGGAAGTAAAAAAAGTTACTTGGCCTACCAAAAAAGAAGTAGTGCCGTCTTGCGCTATGGTTGTGACATTGGTTGCCATTGCTACGGTGTTTTTCTTTGTGGTTGACGCCGTTTTGGCTTGGGGCGTAGATAAAATTTTGATGTTAGGATAGGAGTTTAATAAATGGCTGCTCGCTGGTATGTTGTAAATGTTTATTCCGGTTCGGAAAAAAAGGTTGCCGAATCTTTGCGTGAACAAGCAACTCTAAAGAAAATGGATGATAAAATCCTTGAAGTTTTTGTACCGACTGAAAATGTGGTGGAAATCCGCAAAGGAACAAAGGTTAATGCTGAACACAAGTTTTTCCCGGGATATATTTTAGTAAAAATGGAACTGACCGATGAAACTTGGCTGGTTGTAAAGAATACTCCGCGCGTCAGCGGATTTTTGGGCAGCCGCAACAAGCCGCAGCCAATCAGCGATGCTGAAGTGCAAAAAATTATGAATCAGGTTCAAGAGGGTTTGGAGCGTCCGCAGACTAATGTAAACTTTGAAACCGGCGAACAAATCCGCGTTATTGACGGTCCGTTCGCTTCGTTTGTCGGCATTGTGGAAGATATTGACACCGAAAAGAATCGCTTAAAAGTTTCGGTTTCTATTTTTGGCCGCTACACACCGGTTGAATTAGAATTTTCTCAGGTAGAGAAAATGTAATAAGGAAAGCTTCCTTTCAAAAAATAAACCTCGGAAATTTTTGTTTCCGGGGTTTATTTTTTATCAGCGTAAAACTGTTTAAAAGATTTTTCGGCGGTTGATTAAACATTGCACCACATTGTCAATATTCTCCACACGCCCCACATAGCGAGTCATACGGTCATTATAGCCGTAAACATCAAGCTGCTGCAGCCCCGCGCATCCTTCCAAAATATCGGAGCCGACATGCACATTCAGCACAAAGTTGCTGCCGTTGCAAAACAGCAGGCGGATTTTTCCCACATCAGCCGTACCTTTATCCTTTTCCCTTTCTAAAAAATAATAAATCTTAAAGAAAAGAGGATAAATGTTTTGAATCGCCCAGCTGTCAACATCAGTAATCGGGCAGTCATGCTTAATCAAAAGCAAATACAAAACGCGGGTTGCGCTGAGAGGAATCTCCTTTACGGTAATTTCCGTACCCTCCGGACAAAATGCTTTTATGCGAGGTAAAAGCTGTTCAATAATCATATTAGCCATAACAAAATTATATTAAGTTCAACATAAATATAAATTAACGTTTTTATTATGTAACCTTTTAGCTTTTTGTCAATAATTTTTTGCATATTTCAAAGGTATTTTTGTATAAAAACAAATAGTTATATAAAGAAAAAGTGTGTAAAAATAACGGTCGTTTTTTTTACACACTTTTTTCATGGT
>CAVKTH010000049.1:0-13713 GCA_963659495.1 Bacteroidaceae bacterium
ATACTCGTCTGCCACAGCCTGCAGGGTGTGGCGACAAGTATGACGTTTCGGGTTGTGGCTTTGGTCACATGCTTAGTGCCTTTTGCAAGTTCTTTAAGTACCCCTCACCCGACGCCAAGGCGTCACCCTCTCCCTCACGGGGCGAGGGATTGCACCGCCCTTGGTGCGACAAGATCCTAGGTACAAGACCTAGGATGACTGGTGGCAGAGGCGCAGGTTTTGTTAGATTGCTTCGCCGTGACACTCCTCGCAATGACACAGAAAGAACCAACATCGCATTTAAGGGTTTGGATGTCGTGCGTCAATACGCCGCACTTTTGGAGCGACGTGTACAACGAGGTACACGAGCGAGAAAAGTGCTAGTAGTGACCCGACAGGCAAACCAGCTAGGCCGCAGCATGATAGAAATGCTCGGCGCGCTGGCGATTATCGGTGTGTTAAGTGTCGGTGGTATCGCCGGTTACTCCAAGGCTATGGAAAAGTTTAAGGTCAATAAATTGGTGGAAGAATACAGCAATGTTATTTTTCAGCTGCTGGAGCATAAAGACAATCTGTTACGTTCTAATCCGCAAAATCAGGTATTTCTCGCAGATACTATGGCGGCAATGAATATGGTGCCGGACAGCTGGGTTAAACAAAGCAAGATATGGTATAAGGATTCTCAGGGAAATAACGTAGCCGCCTATCTTTTGAACGGAGAACTCTTATCTTTTGACATGTATTTAGGCGGAACCTCTAAAAATGAAAGCGGCGCTTCAGTAAGCGTAAACTTTTCGGTTAAGCTATGCACGGAATTATTGAATAACCTCGCCTTGCCTCTTAGCTCAGAGCTATTCCGCGTTACTGTTGCAAATTCAGCGAATGATTGGTCTGGAACAACCCGTTACGGCGCTAAATATTGCGGTACGGAAGACCGAAAATGTATAGCCTCGTCCACACTCTCTGATTTTCAGGCGATGTGCAAATTTTGCGACGGCTTAGACGGAGAATGCAATATCGGCATAAGATTTTAACAGATATCCTCCAGCCTACTGGATGATATCTATTTACAGCTCCAAACAATCAGCCTTTGCGCTTTTAATGTAGTTTTCTACAAGCTGCTTAATCCAGTATTCTGCCTCACATTGAAAGCAAATACCACAACAACGCGGTTATGCAGACAAAACCAGTCAAATATAAAAATGGATAACGTAAAAGCGGATTAGAGATATTTTCATTGCTCTCCGGCGTTTTTGTTCCTTCCAGCTCAGCAAAACTAAAGGCAAATATAATAAACGGCAGTCCCTTATCCTCTTGAATAAATTTATTTTCCGGCAGCAAAACACTCAAGAAACACCACATTGCATAAGCTGACAAAATAATGATATGCCAAGTGCCTTTTCTTCCCATATAACGCAAACGTTTTTGATAGGCGGCAAGTACAATATAAAAGCAAAAAAGTCCGCCGGCCAAAAAAGCATAAGTATTCATAAATCTTGTCGGAATAAGCACTATCAATAGTGTATATAACACAACCTGCCAAAACATATCGCTGTCATATTTTCCACTAAAAGAAAATAACTGCAGCACACGAAATATTTTATCTTGCAACTTTATAAAGTATTTATCCATATTTCCCTCATTTTTTAAATTGATAATATATATTTGTCATTACGTCAACTAAAACTATAATTTTTTATAAGAATATCTTGCATTTGCTGTCAGACTTGCTAAAATCATAAAAAATCTGGAGGTTTATGATGAAAAGATTACTGGTAATTTTAATTGCTCTTATATGTTTTAACCGTAACGCTGCTGCCGAAGAAAACATTTATCCGGCTTTACGGTCTTATCATCACAATGAGTTAATTTTTCAAACTCCGACCTACTTTGGGCGTATAGATAATATGGAAGGACTTGAGACTGAATCAGACCCATATTTTCACGATAGACTAGCTCTTTGGAAAAATGGTAAAAATATGTCTGATAAACCGGATATTTTAACCAAAGCGACAAAATTTTATGATTATGATATACATGATGATGAAAAATATAATCTTTATTATTACGAATCAATCTATAAGGGACTTCACTATATTTTAAGAGAAGATGACAAAGAGGAAAACTACACATTTTCAGTTTATGAACCAATGATTTCTGACGAAGCTCAAATTTTAGAGTCTGCAAAAAATAAAAAAGTATATTCCAAACTAGCTCTATACAAAAGCAACATTTTAGTTTTTAAATACAAAGATTGGCTGATGAGGGTTGATAATATGACTGACAAATATAACAGTTATGGAGTTTACCGCTTTGCGGCGTGGCACAATAAAACTATGGATAAAAAGCCGGATATTGTTATTGAAAACGGCAAATATAAAAAAGATTGGAGATTTAAATTATCTGCTGATCATTATGTTTTTGAAAATGATAAATATAGAGCAGCTTTAGGAATTGATTTACATGGGCCGATAGGTTCAAAACCATATACTATAAAACTTTACAAAATTATATCTTCTGAAAAAGTAAACGTTTTAGAAGATTAGGTTCAATAAACTTATAAAAAAAATCCGGAGATTATAATGAAAAAAATTTTTGCTATTTTATGCCTATACTGTATATATTCTTCATCCGCTTTTGCAGACAAACTAGATGATGAAGTTAATTCTGAAGCAGAAGCAATTTATAACAACTGTAACAAACAAATACCTCTGATAGAGGAAAACGACGTTTTGACTGGAAATATGAGCGACGCCGCTCGTGAAAGACAATTCCGAGAATGTCTGAAAAATAAAATCTTTGAAATAGCTAAAACTGTTTTATTGGCAGATGAATTTGATAATTTTCAAAATTCTGTAAACAACTTAGAAAAAGCTAACTTTGACACTTACAAATATCTTTATTTCTGCCAGGACGGAACTATTGACTATTGGTGTACCGACAGACCATATGACGATGCTTCATTAGCTAAATTGATGTTGGAACATAATTTAACTTCTCAGATCTACACACTATTAAAAAATATTTTAACTGCAAAAAAAGGCGGCTTTGACAGCTAAGCCACCTTAATTTTCATTCATTTTTTAAATATTCCAAAGCATCTTTAAGTTCATTAGGATACCTATTGTTCAATATATTTAACTTTTCTTGCCTTGTAATTCTATTATCACCAGGTACACTATGTTCTGGAAGATTTTCTACATAGTTATGACGATATTGGTATAATGCTTTTATTAAAGTTTCATCATCAACATTTTTATCTCCATATTTATTTTGTAAATCCAATAATGCATTATTTATAATGTCTGAGGCTTTTCGGTGTTGAACACTCATTGAATATATTATATCTTTCAACACTTTATTTCTATTTTGTAAATCCAATAACTGCTTATTTTTTATTCTCTCAACAGTAGGAATATAATGAGTACTAATCATAAAATCGTACTGACTATCATTGAATTTAGTATTTTGTGCTAACTCTTTCCATTTATCTACAAATTCTTTAGTTTTGACTAGTGCTGCAGCATTTCCACCTGCACTATACAATTCATTGTAAAATTCAGGATAATTACTTTTTAAAAAATTTAAATATTTATTCATTGTTCCGGTTTTAGTTGATATTTGATATGTACCATAACTAGGACCTCCTGCATTATCAACGCCTATTGCTGAAGGGTCTTTAAGAGATTCATGTTTGCTACTTAAACTTCCTATTTTCTCTGTTTGGCATACGTTATTATTTTTTCTTTTTTCAGCCAATTCTTGCAAATAATTTCTGCTTAATGGCCGACCTAAATCATCTGTCGTAAAAGTTTTAGCATTATCAAGGCTGGATTGGGTTTTATACATATCCTGCACATCTTTTGCGCTGTCGCCCAGCAGCTCCCTTATTCTTTCAATATAATTCTTATCTGGTATGCGAGCGGCGGTTTGCGGCATGCCGGATTTAATTGTTTCGGTTAAATTTTGAGCATTAACCTGCGGCTGCTGCGTAACATTGTTATGAACAGCCTGCCCGACCGCGCTTTGCGGCTGAGGAAAAATATTATTAGTATTTTGCTCAGAAAAACTTGGAATGTTTCCGCTGTTTTCTGTCTGCGCCGCCTGCGGCTGCTGATTGTTCTGTGCAGGCTCCGGTTCGGCGTTTCCATATAAGATTTTATAAACTTCAGGGTTTGTTTTAAAAATATAGCTCTGAATTTCTTTTGCGTATGGGTTAGGCGTGTTTTGACTCGGCACGTCTATTTTTTTGAAATCTGAAAAAGTTGAGGCATTGCGAGGGTCTAGATAATACCACTCGCTCTGCCCGTCTTTCGGATCTTCTCTTTTAATCGGAGATAATCCGTATATAAAATTTCCTGTATGTATAGTCATATTCTTATTCCATTTCATTAAATTTGATATTAAATGAGATAGCACTTGTTATATAAGATAAAAATCTTTTAAAGTCAAGCATTTTATTTTAAATTTATTATTAAAAAGAAAATATATAATATTTTTCTTTAAATACAGTTTTATTTTCTGCTTGCACCTTTAATAAATTATCTATATTCTAAACATAATTTTTTAGGAGGCGCCTATGTGGTGGAATATTTTTAATCGTATGCCCAAGCCCTACAGCGAAGGCTTTTTGCCGGAAAATTACGGACATAAAATACATTATTACCAATACGGCAATCCGGTCGGTATGCCGGTGCTGTCTTTCCACGGCGGTCCCGGAGGCTCGTCCCGCCCTAAATATGCAAAATTGTTTAACCTCCGCAAATATCGCTTTATTCAATTTGACCAGCGCGGCTGCGGAAAATCTGAAGCACAGGATTTTTTACGCAATAACAACACGGAAGCCGCCCTGTCTGACGCTTCACGCCTGCTGGAATATCTGGGAATAAATCAGCCGATTATTGTTCACGGCGCGTCGTGGGGTTCCACCTTAGCGCTGCTGTTTGCCGAAGCTTATCCGCAGAAAACATCTAAGATTATTATCAGTTCCGTATTTTTAGCCCGCCCCTATGATACGGCTTGGGTCAGTTCGGAAAGCGAGCGCTTTTATCCGGATTTGTGGGCGGAAATGCGTAAAAAAGTTCATCGCAGCGACATTTATCCGGTTTACCGCCGCTTGCTGTTTTCTAAAAATCCTAAAGATAATCTGAAAGCTCTGACCTATTTGGGCAGCTATGAATATATGCTCGGGCGCCTTGCGCCTAAATTCCGCGAGCCGGAAACTCTGGATTATGCCGAATTGCAGGCCGCGCGCATTGCTTTTTATTTTGAAGAGCATAAATACTTTTTAGGCGTTAATCAAATTTTGCAAAACGCCGCTAAAATAAAGCATATTCCGACGCTGATTGTCCACAACCGCTTGGACTTTTGCTGTCCGGTAAAGCAAGCATGGGATTTGCACCAAGCCTTGCCTAATTCCAAGCTGATTATCAACGCCGGCAGCGGTCACTCCACCCCTCGCCTGTTTGAAGCAGTCCAAAATGCCGCTATAAAATTCTTAGAGCCAAGGAAATAAACAGCTTTATTTTACCTTAAACGGATTAAAACGGCTGGTGTAGCCGATATCCGCAAGCAGTTTTTCGGCACGTTCAAAATGCTGTCCCAGCATAGAAACATCGTGCGCGTCGTCGCTGATGATAACCGGCACGCCGCGTTTGCTCAATTCTTCCAGCATCCATGTCGCCGGATGCTGCATATCTATGCGGTTATAGCCGCTGGTGTTCAGTTCAAACGGCTGCTTATGCTTTTCCAGCGCCTCAATGACACGCCACTTGTACTCGTCCCATTCCGGCTCAACGCACAATTTAAAAATCGTAATATAGTCAATGTGAGCGATAAAAGTAAAATATCCGCTTTCAACCGCCGCCGCAATGTTACGCCAATAGTTGCGCAGATATTCCTTAAATTCCGGCTGCTGCGGCAAATCCGGATGATACTTCATGTGATAGATATTGCACAAAAAGCTCTCATCTGCCGAACGGATAAAGTGCGTAGAGCCGATGAGGTAGTCAACATCTAAATGCTTGAGCATTTTTTCAAAATTATCACGCCAATACGCCGACGGGAAAAAATCCACTTCAAAACCGACACGCACTTTTATATTGTGCTTTTCCGCTGCCTGCCGTATCAGCTCAATATGCTTTTTGTAACACTCTTCGCCGCTTTGAAAATCCTGAAAAAACATCGGCTGCCTGCCGTTTTCTATCTGCAGGTTCTTATGACATATCAAGTGGTTAGAAACTCCGATTTCCGCAAAGCCTTTTTCTTCGGCGGAGGCAATCATGGCTTCGGCGCTTTGGTGTCCGTCAAAATTCTGTTCGCGATTGTGGGTGTGATAGGTAAAATTCTGCATTATTTTTTTGCCTCTTTCAAAAATTTTTTCAGCTCCGGCAACAAATTTAAAGCGTCGCTGCGCCCTAAATCATAGACCGTTTGCAAAACTTGTTTATTATTTTCCATATGATGAATCTTTACGTTTTTACTCGGACGGATAACAAACGCCGCGCCGCTTTTCTGCGCCTGTTCTATCTGTTTCAGCTCGTTATTATACATAAGATGCCGATTTTTTATGGCGGCGGCAAACTTTGGATATTTGCGGTACACCAGCGGCGCCAGCCAGCCGAGTTTATTCGGCTTTTTCTGATATCCGGCGGCTCGGGTCTGTACCACCACGCAGCGTTCATAGCCCATTTTTTGAAAGGCCTGCAGAGGTATGCTGTCGCAGATTCCGCCGTCTAAATACTTTTTTCCGCTAATTTCGGAAATTTGCGAAACAAACGGCATAGACGCCGACGCGCGCACATACGCCAAGCCGGTTTTATCCATTTTTCTGCACTTAATATATTCCGCCTGCCCTGTTTCCAAGTTGCTGCAGACCGCGTAAAAATCCATGCTGCTCGCCTCAAAATGCTGATGGTCAAACGGAAAAAGCTTTTCCGGCAAAGTGTGGTAACAAAATTCTTCATTAACGATATTTCCGGTCGTAAAAAACGAATACCAGCTCATATAGTTTTTATTTCCGGCATAGGCCAGCGTATAGTCAATGCTGCGGCGGCGCTGTCCGGCAACATACGAGCAGCCGTGAATAGCTCCGGCCGAAACACCGACAACCCCGTCAAAAGTTATGCCGTTTTCCATAAAAACGTCCAGCACACCGGCAGAATATATGGCTCTTTGCGCTCCGCCCTCTAAAACCAATCCTGTTTTCATCAGTCCCCGCAAGATAAAAGTTCGGCTGTGCGGACAGATTTAAGGTCTTGCTTTTGCCCGTTTACCACGCAATAACCTTTTTCAAAATAGCCGTTTTTGTAGCTTAAACGCCCTTTCAGCTTGCCTTTTTCGGTGTAATAGTCAACCCGTCCATGCAGTTTGCCGTCTTTATATTCGGCAGAAGAATATGCGGTATAATTATCATAAAATAATTTTTCCACCCCGTTTTTTTTACCGTTTTTATAATAAGTTTTGCGGATAATCTGCCCGTCGGCATTCCAGATTGTCGTTAAGCCGCTGAGATAGCCGTTTTGATAGTTGGACAGCGCTTTTTCTTCGCCGTTATAACGCGAAACTTTACCGGTAAGCGGGCGTCCGTTTGGGCTGGTGCAATAGGTATTGCTGCTGTTGCAGCTGATATTGTCGCTGGTTAAAATCTTTTCTTTGGCGGCAGAAACATTCGGGCAAAACGCCAAGCCAAACAAAATATAAATCAAAACATTTTTCATTTACGGCTCCTTTTTATTTGAATATAAACCAGCTTTGCCCGATGTCAATTATTTATCGCAAATTTAACACCAATAGAAAGCCAAAGCATAATCTTTGGCTTTCTTCGGCTCTGCTACCTTTATTTGTGCATCTAAAAGGCTGTTTGAAAACGCATTGTTTACAACCAAATACTTTTACAATACATCAAATCATAAGGTCTGCCGTGTTCGTTTTACATTGTAAAAGTATTTAATCACTTAAATTTTTTACGCCGTATTTTTGAACTCGGGGTTCAAAACCTCAGCTTAGAATTTAATTGCTTAAAAACACCTGCCGAGTACATCTTGAACACTTTTTATTTAAGCTTTATCCGCCGCTTTTCAACAGTCTTAAAACTAAGGTATTATTAAATTCCGCAGCCCTTGGGGATGAGCTGGCGCAGTTTACATATTAGAATCTATAATACCGCCGCCGAGCAGAACTTCATCGGTATCGCTGTTTTTATGATAAAAAACCACAGACTGCCCCGGAGCAATAGCCTTTTGCTTAGCATAAAAACGCACCTCTATTTTACCGTCCGGCAATGGCGTCACTTTAACCGGCGTCGGCTGCTGCGATGAGCGGATTTTGGCTTCACACTCTAAAGGCTCCGATAAAGCGGCAACTTCTCCGCATAAATCAGCAGCAATTAAGCCGGAACGCTCGCACTCTTCTTCAAAACCGACAATAACTTCATTCTTGTCTTTATTGAAACCCAGCACATAAAGCGGACGCTCGGCGGCTATACCCATACCGCGGCGCTGACCGACCGTATAGTGCCAAATTCCCTGATGCTGACCTAAAACGCGTCCGTCACGGGTAACAAAATTGCCGACTTGCGGCTCATTTTGCAAAATATCGTTGATATCGCCGGTATAAAAATCCTGACTGTCCGGCTTGTCCGAAACCTCCAAACCAAACTCCCGCGCCAGCTCGCGCACCCGTTTTTTAGTCAGTCCGCCCAGCGGCATTAAAACCCGCGACAGCTGCTCTTGGTTCAGGCGATACAAAAAATACGACTGGTCTTTGGTGTGATCCAATCCGCGCTTAATCACATAGCGGCTGCGTTTTTCATCAAAGCAAACCTGCGCATAGTGTCCGGTTGCAAACTTGTCAAAAGCAATACCCTGCGCCGCTGCTTCTTCCGGCAGAGCGTTAAATTTGATGTAGGAGTTGCACATAACACACGGGTTCGGCGTGCGTCCTGCCTTATATTCATGCTTGAAATTTTCCAGCACCATCTGTTTATAGCGGGTGGAACAGTCTAAAACATAATACGGAATCCCGATTTTTTGACACAAAGCGCGCGCTGACTCAATGTCTTGTTCCTCGTGCGGCGAAAAGCAGGAATCGGCGTGGGCATCACCGCTGAAATGCGTGTTTTTATCCCAAATAGACATGGTGGCGCCAATCACTTCATACCCCTGCTGCTTTAACAAACAAGCCGTAACCGAAGAATCCACACCGCCGCTTAAACCAACCAAAACTTTCATACTTTTACCTCGCACTATTTAAAACAAAGAAACTCCGGACGGCAAAATCCGAAGTCCTTTGGGATAAATCCCCTCATTAAAACGGAATATCGTCGTCCAAATCTGACGGAGCCGAAGCCGGACTGTTATCCCAGCCCGAAGCTGTGCCGCCGGCAGCCGGAGCAGCCGAGAAAACATCATTTCCGCCGGCCGGAACGCCGTCGCCGCCGCTGTTTTTAGAATCCAGCATAACTAAAACGCTGTTAAAATTCTGCAAAACAACTTCTGTCGTATATCTATCCATGCCGTTATTATCAGTCCATTTACGGGTTTGCAGCTGACCCTCCAGATATACTTTGGAGCCTTTGCGCAAATATCTTTCCGCCGTATCAGCAAGCTGCGGGTTAAAAATCACCACGCGGTGCCATTCGGTTCGGTCTTTGCGTTCGCCGGTGTTGCGGTCTTTCCAGCTATCCGATGTGGCAACTGTCATATTGACAATCTTAGTGCCGGACTGAGTATTGCTGACAGTTGGATCAGCCCCTAAATTGCCGACCAAAATGACTTTGTTTATTCCTACCATTATTTTATCCTTACAAAAAAATTAAACTCGTTACAGCATAATGGCTTTTTGTAAAATCGCAACCACAAAAAGCCATTGCTGCACATTATTTTATGCGGCGTTTTCCACCGGGCAAAGCTCCGCCAAAACTTCTTTTTTCAGTGTTACATTATCCGCCTTGCCGGTTGCAAATACCGGAAGCTTTTCATGATACAAAATCACTCGCGGCAGATAAAGCTCTGACATACCGTTATTTTTTACATATTCATGCAGCATTGCCGAGGTAACTTTTTCATTATTGGTTACCAAAACAATCTGCTCGCCCTTGCTTTCATGCGGAACAGAAACCACACCGTAGCTGTATTCCGGTCCCATTTCTTTGGTGGCGTCCATAACCATATCCTGCACGGCGTTCAAAGATACCATTTCGCCGCCGATTTTAGCAAAGCGCTTGATACGGTCTTTAATGGTAAAGAAGCCGATTTCATCCATTTCCACCACATCGCCGGTGTGATACCAGCCGTCTTCCGGCGGAACCAATACGCCCGGGTTGGACGGCATATAGTAGCCCTGCATAACATTCGGACCTTTCACGCACAGCTCGCCGCCGTTGGCAATACCGTCAACCGGCAGAATCTTAAACTGCATTCCCGGCATAATTTTGCCGATAGAGCCGAATTTATTGAAAATTCCGTTGTTGGCGGTCATAACCGGAGAACATTCTGTAGCGCCGTAAGCTTCCATCATCCGCACGCCGGAATGCTCCATCCACATGCTGCGGGTATCGGACTTAGCCGCCTCGCCGCCGGAATACATCAAGCGGATATTGTGGAAGTCGTACGGGTGGGCAATTTTTGCATAACCGCGCAAGAAAGTATCTGTACCCAGCATCAAAGTAGCGCCCAGCTCATAAACCAGCTCGGCAACCACGCGATAGTGCAGCGGAGACGGATACAAGAACAGCTTAGAACCCTCAAACAGCGGGAACAGCGTGCCGACAGTCAAGCCAAAGCTATGGAACATCGGCAAGGCGTTAAACAGCAAATCCTTAAAGTTAATGGTTTGAATCGCTGTCATCTGCTTGATATTGGCTATAATATTGGCATGGCTCAGGACTACGCCTTTCGGAGCGCCCTCAGAACCGGAAGTAAACAGAATAACTGCCTTCTTATCGCCGCCGGTTTTATGCGGAATATGCTTAACCTTATAGCTGATATAAGCGCCGATTTTGGTCCACAGCGACATTTTTTTAGCAATATCTTCCAAATAAACAATATTGCAGCCGGCATTTTTCATATCTTCCACCACGTTTTCCATTTTGGCCTTAATCACAAAAGAACGGGAAGTCAAAACGGTTTTAACCAGCGCGGTTTTGCACATAGAAATCATATTCTTAGAGCCGACCGAAAAGTTAATCATTACCGGAGTGCGGTTATAGGCGGAAAGTCCGAAAAACGTGCAGACCGTAGCAATTGCGTTCGGCAGCAGAATACCAACATTTTCATCAACTTTAGTAAACTTTTTAAAGCTGCGCCCCAAAGCAAAAGAAGCAACAATAATGTCTTTATAAGACTTTTGCTTGCGGTTGATATCTTCTATAATGCGCGGACGTTTAGAAAAGAATCCGGTGCGGGAATAAACTTTAGCGGTTTTCATCAGCTGTGCAAACAAAGAAATATCTTTGTCATAGTTAATATTAAAGCACATTTCGCGCAAAATCATATATACTTCATTGCTGATGTGATCGCGCTGGCGGCGCAGTTCGTCTTTTAGCTTAAAGCTGCGCGGCTCGCCGACATAGATACGCATTTTCGGCAGCGGACGATGCGGCAACTTACCTTTAGTCTTAGAAAAATAGCCGTATTGCGGACCGTCTATCCAAACCGGAATAATCGGCGATTTAGATTTATCGGCCACCAGCCCCGGAGCCTCATAAATCTTCATCAAGCCGCCGTTTTCGGTAATGCGTCCCTCGGCAAAAATCACGACCAAGCGCCCCTCGTCTACTTTAGCAATCAGCTTTTTAATATCTGACGGCTCAATCGGATTAAATTTTATAATATCAGCGCGCCCCATCAAAAAACTAATCCAATGACGGCGGTACAAATGACCGTTTAAGGCAAAAACCGGATTTCCGGGAAGAAATGCAAACAGCAAAATCGGGTCTAAATAAGAAACGTGGTTAACCACATAAACACCCTTTTTAGGCAAGTTGTTTACATCAAATTCAAAAATACATTTTGCTTTCATCAAACGTAAGACCGTTCGCAGGCAAAATCTGACAAACTCTTTCACAAGTCCAACCTTTCTGTTGTTAAATAATACACTATCAATATAATATTCTTAACAGTTTGTAAAGAAAAAACAGACAAGTCATCAACAGGCAGTTTTTATACCATATCTTTTTGTTTTTACTATATTTTTCAAATTTTATTCACAGTTTTAAGCCAAAAACTTGCCAAAATTGATATATTGCTGTATTGTGCGCCCTACGTAACGCAAGTTTGTTTGGGTTACAATGTGTTAATAATAAAAAGGTTTAAAATGAAAAAGGTTCTTACATTAACCGCCTTGAGTACCCTTCTGCTCTCTACCAGCGCTATGGCCGCCGGTTTCCATTTAAGAGAACAGTCCGCAGCCGCTCAAGGTAATGCTTATGCCGGCGCAACTGCCGGTGCAGAAAACGGTTCATACGCATATTACAACGCCGCCGGTTTAACCCGCCAGAAAGGCTTGCAGGTAAACTTGGGCGGAACCTATATCGCACCGCGCGCCACAGCTAAAAATGTTATGAGTGAAACAGGCACCCGCGGAGCCGATGTAGAAAACGTTGTGCATGCCGCTGTTTCGCCGAACGGCATTGTTTCTTATCAGCTGAATGACCGCGCTTTTGCCGCTATCGCCGCAAACTCTCCGTTTGGCATGATTACAAAATATGACAGAGATTGGGTTGGTTCCGACCACGGTATTACTTCTGATTTGAAATCCGGCACCATTACCCCGATGTTTGCTTATAAAGCAACCGATAAATTGTCTTTGGGCGCCGGCGTGCAAATGCAATATGTCTGGGCGCACTTAACCAGCAGCAACAGAAAATCTCAAACCAACATCGTAACCACAGACGGCAACGACTTTGACATGGGCTATCAGCTGGGCGCAATGTACGAATTTACGGACGCAACCCGTGTCGGCGTAGGCTACCGCAGCAAAATTGACCACAAATTAAAAGGCAAAATGAAGTCCAGCGGCAGCGCACTGACCGGTCTTCCGTCTCCGTATCACGAATTAGGCCAAGCGGCCGATGCGATGATGAACCAGAAAATCAGCGCTAAATTAACCACTCCGGCTATGCTTTCTATGGGTGTTTATCACGATGTAAATGAAAAATGGGCAGTAATGGCCGAATATCAGCGCGTGTTCTGGAGTTCTTTCCAAAACCTGACATTCATGAGCCGAAACGGCGGCTATGCAATTTCCAGCGTAAAAGAAAACTGGCGCGACACCAACTTTTATTCTATCGGCACCAGCTATATGCTGGATAGCCAATGGAAACTGCGTTTAGGCTTGACCTATGACCAAAGCGCCGTCCGCTATGCTCACCGCACGCCGCGTATTCCGGACTCTGACCGTATCTGGTATTCTGTCGGCTTGGGTTATCAATACAGCGAAAACTTAAGCTTTGATATGGGTTATACCTACATTAAAGCCCACAGCGCGAAAATGAATTCTGCAATTACTAAAAATGACGGTCTAAATGCTTCTGCAGATTATTCAAACTCTGTAAAAGTGTTTGCATTTTCGTTGAACTATGCGTTCTAACAAGCTGATAAATAAAAACAATTTCCTCCAGCTGTTTTTTAGTCTGGAGGATTTTTTTATATTTAAATTCGGCAATAAATTTTATTGAAAAAAAGAGACCCACGCGTAAAACGCGTGGTTCTTCTTTAACGGCTAGAAGCCTTT
>CAVKTH010000050.1:0-11975 GCA_963659495.1 Bacteroidaceae bacterium
GCCCTTGGTGCGACAAGATCCTAGGTACAGACTGTGCGTCACGGCCTAGGATGACAGGTGCTAGAGGCGCAAATTCCTTTGGTAGGTCAATGATAGAAATGCTCGGCGTGCTGGCCATTATTGGCGTATTATCAGTCGGTGGAATCGCCGGATATTCCAAGGCTATGGAAATGTATAAAATGGATAAGGCGCTGGATGAATATAATTTTTTAATCCAAGGACTTATGGAACACACTGAGCAGTTAACCAAAATGTCTAACCAAGATACACAGATGACCAGCATTGCCGATTTTGTAACAGCTGCAAATTTAGTTCCGGCTAATTGGAAAAAAGTCGGGCGCTGGGATTTTTCCGATTCTGTCGGCAATGTGACTTCCACCTATCTTCGCAACGGACATTGGGCGGTTGAAATTTCTATCGGCGGCGGATTTCAAACTTCGGAAAACGGCTCGCAAATTAACACTTCTTTTTCTACCCGCGCCTGCGAGGCTCTTTTCCGTGACTTGGTGCAGCCCCTGCATTCGCCGATACACCATGCCTTTTTGTTTCGCTGGAAACAAGGCAGCATTACATTTTACGGCGATAAAACTTGCTCAGACGGCAAAAAATGCCTGCGGGATTTGACTGTTGCGGAAATAAATCAAACCTGCAAAGCCTGCCGGAAAGACCAAGAACGCTGCTCTGTCGGCATGGAATTTGAATAAACCCCAGCATAACTCCCAAAACAAAACACCCCGTTTTTTATAGACGAGGTGTTTTGCCGGAGTTAGAAAAACTTTAAATATCCAAGTTTTGAACTTTCAGAGCGTTTTCTTGAATAAACTCTTTACGAGGTTCAACCACATCGCCCATCAAAGTAGAAAAGGCTTCATCGGCTTCTTCAATGCTGTCAATCTTAACCTGCAGCAAAGAGCGGGCTTCCGGGTCTAAGGTGGTTTCCCACAGCTGTTCCGGATTCATTTCACCCAAACCTTTATAGCGCTGAATGGTAATGCCTTTCTTTCCGGCAGCGGTAACGGCGTTCATCAAGCTAACCGGACCGTCAACGCGTTTTTCGCCCAAGGCTTTGGTTGTAAGCTTAGAAGACTGAGCAAAGTTTTCGGTCAAAAATTCATGCATTTCATTCAGAACCTTACCTTCTGGGCTTTCCAGAATATTAGCACCGATAATGTGTTCTTCTTTCACGCCGCGCAATACACGGTAGAACACCACGCTGCCCTCTTCATTCAGCTCTGCTTTCCAGCCGCGGTCATATTCGGCTTCCAGAGTATCCAGACGCTCGGCCATTTTATTCAGTTCTGCCGTTAAAGCAGCTTTATCTTTTAAGATTTCCGGATTAAACAAGCCGCGGATAGCCATTTGCTCCACAATTTTTTCCGGAGCTTTTAAGGTTAAGGCTTTAATCATGCTGTTAGCACGCTTAGTGCTTTCTACAAAGGCAATCAAATCTTGCCCCACCAAACATTCGCCGTTGGCTGTTTCCAAAGAACCGTCATCGCAGCCGCCGTGAATCAGATAGTCTTCCATTTCGCGGTCGTCTTTAATATAAATAATGGAGTTGCCGCGCTTAGCCTTATAAAGAGGCGGCTGAGCAATATAAATATAGCCGCGGCGGATAAGCTCCGGCATCTGACGATAGAAGAACGTCAGCAGCAAAGTTCTGATGTGCGCGCCGTCCACATCGGCATCGGTCATGATAATGATTTTATGGTAGCGGCACTTGTCGGCGTCAAAATCATCCCGTCCGATACCTGTGCCGAATGCAGTAATCATCATACCGATTTCCGCCGAACTCAGCATACGGTCAAAACGAGCGCGCTCCACGTTCAGAATTTTACCGCGCAGCGGCATAATAGCTTGGTTTTTACGGTCGCGGCCTTGTTTTGCAGAACCGCCGGCGGAATCTCCCTCCACGATAAACACTTCAGACAGCGCCGGATCTTTTTCGGAGCAATCTGCCAGCTTGCCCGGAAGCGAGGCAATATCCAGCACGCCTTTGCGGCGGGTCAGTTCACGAGCCTTGCGGGCAGCCTCGCGGGCGGAAGCGGCTTCCACGATTTTGCCGACAATAATTTTAGCCTCTGTCGGATGTTCATCCAGCCATTCTTTAAGCTTGTCGCCGACTGTGTTTTCTACAACCGGACGGACTTCTGATGAAACCAGCTTATCTTTGGTTTGCGAAGAAAACTTAGGGTCCGGAGCCTTAACCGACAGCACGCAGGTCAAGCCCTCGCGCATATCTTCGCCGGTAATTACATTTTTATCTTTCTTCAGCAAACCGTTTTCCATAATATAGTTGTTAACGGTACGGGTCAAAGCGCCGCGGAAACCGGCCAAGTGGGTGCCGCCGTCTTTTTGCGGAATGTTGTTGGTAAAGCACAGCATGGTTTCATTATAGGAGTTTGTCCATTGCAGAGCCACATCCACGGTAATACCGTTGCTTTCGCCGCTGATAGAGATGATATTTTCATGCAGAGGAGCTTTAGACTTGTTCAGGTGGTTAACAAACGCCGACAAGCCGCCCTCATAGTGAAAATCCAACTCTTTAGGCTCGGCGCCGCGGTTATCTATCAAACGCAGATATACGCCGGAGTTTAAAAAGGCTTTTTCGCGGATGGCGCGTTCCAAAGTTTCAAAATTAAATTCAACCTGAGTGAATGTTTTCGGCGACGGCAAAAACGTAACTTCGGTGCCGTGGCGATTCGGAGCGTCTGCCACAACATGCACATGCTCCACCACATTGCCCTCGGCAAAGCTGGCTTCATATTCTTTGTCATTGCGCCAGATTTTGAGTTTCAGCCAAGTAGAAAGCGCGTTAACAACCGAAACGCCCACGCCGTGCAGACCGCCGGAAACTTTATAGGAGTTATTGTCAAACTTACCGCCGGAGTGAAGCTCGGTCATAATAACCTCTGCCGCGGAAATTCCCTCTTCTTTATGCATATCAACCGGCATGCCGCGTCCGTTATCGCGGATGGTGGCCGAGCCGTCAGGGTTCAAAATAACCAAGGTCTTGTCGCAATAGCCTGCCAGCGCTTCATCAATAGCATTATCCAGCACCTCATAAATCATATGGTGCAGGCCGGAACCGTCATCGGTATCGCCGATATACATGCCCGGACGTTTGCGGACAGCGTCCAAACCGCGCAAAACTTTAATGGAATCAGCATTATATTCTTGTTCGCTTTTCAGGTATTCTTCTTCTGTTAACTCAGTCATTGAAAATCCTCTACAATATATTTTTCACATAAAACGAATATAGCGCAGGCTGCTAAAATTACCAAGCACAAAATGAAAGTTATGAACGGAAATCGTCAAAAAAATGCACTTGATTTTTATCAGAAAAAAAGTTAAATTGAAAACGTAATTTTGTATAATTTTTTTAATTATTTAGTGTATGAAGAATTTTATTATTTTAGCTGGTCTGACGCTTTTTACATTGCTGCTGGCCGGACTTGAGTATTTGTTTGACTCGCCGATGGAAGTGCATTTAAGCGAAGTTATCGGCGGCGTTTTGGTTATGCTTATCGGTTTGGCTTGCTGCCGCCGTATGAATGCTAAGCCTAAAAAAATACTGTGGGCGGTAATCGGCGGCGTCATTTTGATTGCGGCGGTTAACGTGGCGACCAATGCGGTCTATATGTGGAAAATGCTGCTGGACTCATATCCGAACATGACTGACGGAATTTTTCTCAGTCTGACTTTTATGATGGCTGTATATGTTCCGTTTGTATATATCGGAGCGATATGGCTGTATTTGTACTATTTCTGCGATTTACACGATGCGATGCAGCGGATAAAACGCGATGTTTGAACCTAAAATCTCCTGTTTTAAAAGCAGGAGATTTTCTTTATATCGGCTTTAATTATTAAAAAATACAGCAAATATAAAAAGTTATTGCAAAATTTAACAACTTTTGCTATACTGATAAAAACAGCTGAAAAAAGCATTCTTTTTAACGGCAGTTTTTTTATACTGAGTTAGGAGATTATTATCATGTTTGACTATTTAAATGCAAAAAATAAATTAGTTTCCGATGGTCGCTCAATGATAGAAATGCTGGGCGTGCTGGCAATTATCGGTGTGCTTTCTGTCGGCGGAATTGCCGGATATTCTCAGGCGATGACAAAATATAAAGTAAACCGAACCATTGATGAATATATGCACCTCTTCCGAGGTTTGATAGAATACGAAGATTCCTTAAAGAAACTGCCTGGCGCAGAAATTGACGGCGCCGGTCCGGGGCTTGCCGATTTTGTATTGGCGGCAAATTTGGTGCCGGAAACTTGGAAAAAGAAAAGCGGCGCTTATTACCTGATAGACAGCAACGGCTTTAATGTACGCACTCTTTTAAGCAATAACAGATACTTAATGGAATTATACTTGGAAGTATATCAAAAAGACGGCTATGCCACACGTTCTTTTTCCGGTCAACTCTGCACGGCAATGTTCCGCGATGTATTTAAACCGCTGCAAGACACAATGTTTAATGCTTGGGTGCGCGCTTCCAAAGGAACGGCTGTCAAATATTACGGCGAAAAATTCTGCCACAAAAGCGGCAGGCAATGCCTGAGCGCCTTGACTTTATCGGATATTAACGCTGCCTGCGACGGCTGCAAAGGCTCTGCCGGCTGCTATATAAATATTGAGTTCTAGAAACCACCGGTCAAGCACGGCGTATTGTCTGAACCGCAATATATTTTACGGTTGACTTATGGAGTGCGGCTGATAGGATTTGTTTGCCATACATGTAATTTTGCAGGATATTGTTATTTATCTATATACATCAACCCTTAGACGTTCAGAGTTTCTAAAATCCTTTAGCCACCCTCTTCTCAGCCATAGCCTGACAGCATGCATCTGGCTTTCGCTGCTGCATGCTTAACATTCTTATTGAAGCCACTTGCGAATTTGTTCTATACACCAAGGTAATTGGTCTCTTATCTGGTAAACCCAAAAGCGCTTTACATCCCACCCCAATTCAAACAAACGCTGATTTCTTAATTGGTCGCGATAACATAGTTCGCCATTCCAAGCACGATGATACATTTCTCCATCAACTTCAATATCCAGCTTCTTTTTATCATTGACAATTACAGCTAAATCAAGCTTATACTTATCAACGGAATACTGAGGAGTTGTAACAATTCCGGCATCATATAATTTTGTATATAAATATTTTTCCCACTCAGAAACCTGCTCAATATTTTGAACTGCCGGATAATCTCTAGTTTCCGGATAAAATACTGCTGTACCCGAAGGCAATAATTTATTTTCTAATGCTTTTGTATATTCAACAAAATGTTCTATATAAGGCACATTACAATGCGAACAATAATCCTTGTCGCCTACAACAGTCAAAATTGAACGGGCTCGGGTAATTGCAACATTAAAGAGGTTTCCGGTATTTTTTAAGAAAATTATAGCACCTAAGGGAGTGTTTTGAGAAATTACTGACGAAAAGATTATTACCTCTCTCTCATCGCCTTGAAATTTATGAACAGTATCAACTAAAAAATCATTTTGCGCATATAACCTATTTTTAAGTTCCGGCAATTTTTCAATTTCATCTCTAATTTTATCGGCCTGAACTCTGAAAGGAGTGACAACGCCTATACTTCCCTGATAATCATTTTGTATAGCAAGCCGATTTAACTCTTCAATAATTTGTTTGATTTCTGCATTATTGAAAGCTCCGCCGTTATACGGCTTTAAAACTTTGCCTTTGACATCAATCCACCTAACGCCGGCTGCCTCATTTTTTGGAAGTTTCAATTTTCTATAATCTGTAGCTACTCTTAATTTACCTCCATAAAATTCTTTATTAGAAAATTCAATAATATCAGCAAAACTTCGGTGATGGTCCAACAAATTCACAATAGACGGCGATGTATTTACGATGCTGGCAAGATCAAAAATTGAATTAGATGAATATGTCCATTCATAATCAACATTATATTTTTGCAATAAACTTACATCCTGTTTTTTAGAAATTGAACTAATATGCGGTAATTGTTTATTATCTCCAATTATCACAACTCTTTTAGTGCGATACAGAAGCGGCAGCATAGAAGCAATATCACATTGGCTTGCTTCATCTATCACAAGCAAATCATATATTGCCGGCGAAAATGGTATTCTTCCTTTAGCCGAGAGCGATGTAACAGCCCAGCAAGGAAGAAACTTTGCAACTAATTTATGCATATTAGTAAGTTCTTTGGCAAATTTTTGGTCACTTCCGATATTCTTTCCTTGCTGTAATTTTAAAGCAGAAACAAAACGAGACATATTTTGTCTTTCTGCCGGAGAAATATTTATAGGTCTCGCCGACAACCATTTATCCCATAAGGTTTCTGATTTTTTTGCTAAAGAATTTTTATGTTTCCACAGTTTGCGGTCTATACTTTCCAATGTTTCCGTTACTGCAAGCGCAGAAAGCAAATCTTGGTATTCTATTATAGAATACATATTTTCAATGCAGTCTTTAAACTCTAAAGCATATTCTTGTAAAATCATCTCATTTAAATTTTCCGGTATTTTTGCAATACCATAGCCTTCTGCCTTTATATTGAACAAAGTAATAGCGTTAATGAGCTTATTCTTCCGAGACTTTAAAAGTATTGGCCACAATAATTTTATTAACCAATTTTGCTTTTCTTTAATTGTCTTATATAAATGCTTAGAAACAACGCTAAAACTTGCATTAAAATCATCAATTTGTTTGCTTGTAATGTCTGGATAATATTTTTGCCACAGCTCTCTGCAAGCACAAATTTTTTGTTCTAATTTATCCACTTTATTTCTTAAAGCAATACATGCTTCTTTTTTATCGCGTAAAGTATCATATACTTTTACCTCTTCAAAATAAGTTTTAGAAAGATTTTCATAATCAATTTTATCTTGGATATTAACTGTTGTTGATAGTAAAGTATTTATAACAGAAAGAATGTTTGTATTATTCTGTGCCGCACTTATGCGAAGCATTACCGGTCTATTGCTTAAATTATTTAATCTGGCCTCTACTACATCAACAGCTTTATTGTTTTTACTCGTAAATAAAACATTTTGCCCTTTCCATATCGCATTAACAAGCAAATCTGTTACAACCTGTGATTTGCCTGTTCCCGGAGGTCCGCTTAGAATTGTTACGTTTGATGCCAGAGAAGTCCGTACTGCCTGCTCTTGTTCAGAATTAAGAGGCAATACTTCTAAAATATCATCAGATATTCCGTCCTTTATCTTACCTGCAGTACCGCTTGAATTTATCCAATCATAAAGAGCTGTCCCTTTATATTCACTTTCATCTAATTTTGATAGTTCTGAAAGCTCGCTTTCCAACCCTAGAGTATATGGAGATTTCTCTGTAGCAATAATAATTGCGCGGTTATAAATTCCTTCGGTATTTATGTCTTGTACAGGTGTTTCATTTGCAAGGCTTTCAGGATTCATTTCTTCTTTCCAAGCCCATTGACGTAATTGCTGCAACCGGCTGATTAAATCATCCAATTCCACATTGTTGTCTGCTATATCAAGTCCCAGCTGTTTTTCTAGTTCAATTATTTCATATATCAGATTATCTTCCGAATTTTGTGTGCTATACTGTTTTATTACTTCTTTATTTATGCTGGGAATGGCAGAGACATTTATTTCTCCTGAATTATATTCCACAGGAAATAAAAATACAGGGGCAACCTTTAAATAGGATTTATTGTTTTTTGAAGAAAATATCTTTTCTATCATAACAGGATAACCGACATAAGTCACAATGTTTTTATTAGGAGACGATAAAATCTTATGTAAAAAATTTACAGCCGCAATATTTTTTTCACTCGTAATATCTAGATTTTGAAGTTCTGAATATTTTAAAGAATAATTACTTGAAAGAAACTCAGAGATGCTGTTATTATCCTCTATATTCAAACAATTAAGATAATAACTGCATAATTTAGATAATTTTGTATCTGCACTTTTTTTGTTATTTACAACAGATGAAGCATCTTGATAAAAATACCATTTATAGCGTATATCCTGATAACATATGTCTTTTAAATCTGTAAATAAAACAGTTTTTACTTCATTTTTATCAAGACTAAGTTTTTGAGCTATTTCCGATGTTTTCAACCCATTAGATGATTTTATTAAACTCAAAATATTTTGAGAAATCTCTTTCATCAGCCCTATCCTTTATATAATTAAAAAACAAACTGAACCGTCGGCGGCCGGCAACTATTCCTCAAACATACAAAAAAACTTTAACCATTACGCTTCAATCTCGTTATCAGCCCACAGCTCGCATTGTGTTATAACGGTTTGCACAGCGTCATCCAACCCTTCCGGCGGATATTTATGCTTTTTCAGCAGACGTTTTACCAGCATGCGCATTCCGGCGCGGGCAAACTCTTTCTTTTGCCAGTCTATTGTTTTATTTTTACGCAATGCTTCGGTCAATTCTTTGGTTATGGCAATCAGCTCATCATTCTGATAAAAATCTTTAACCGCCTGCGGACGGGTCAAGGCGTCGTAAAAAGCCGTTTCTTCGCTGTTTAACCCCAAACTTTCGCCCTCTTTTTGTGCAGAAACAATTTGTTTTGCTAAATTCAAGAGTTCTTCAATCACTTCTTCATTAGTCAGCAAACCATTTAAATAGCGGTTCATAGCTTGCTGAATAATTTCGCTGAACTTTTCGGAACGAACCACATTCGTGCGGCGATAAACAGAAATTTGCTCGGCTATCAGCTTTTTTAAAAGCTCAACCGCCAAGTTTTTCTGCTTCATCTTAGACACTTCGTCCAAAAATTTAGCGTCAAACAGCGAAAACTCTTCTTTAATATCAGAAAATAAATTGATAACGCCGTCGCTTTTAATGCTTTGTTTCAGCAATTCATTGATGCGGGCGTTTACTTCCGGCAGCGAGATTTTCTTATTTCCGCCGCTATCGGTAAAGCGCAAAACCATTATGCGGACAGCTTCCATAAATGCGGCTTCAATACGCAAATTTTCTGCCGCAACAGAAGAACAAAGCGACAGAGCCTGACGCAGCATAAGCGCTTGTTTGATAAATTCATCTTTTTCTTTATTCTTTTCTTGCGCAATAATAAAGTTTGCTGCGCCGCTGATTAAATTTGCGCGGACCAGATTTGAACCGCCGGCAAATTCGCCATAGTCAAAGCCATGCAGCAAATCACGGCACACTTGCAGTTTTTCAGCAAATTTATGATATGCTGTTGCTGCAATATCCATATTGCCGTAATTTTTACGGTCGCGGACCGTATAGTCATTCATCGCTTGTTTCAAAGCGCCGGCGATACCGACATAATCAACAATTAAACCGCCCTCTTTATCGGCGAACACACGGTTTACACGGGCAATTGCCTGCATCAGATTATATCCGGCCATCGGCTTATAAACATACATAGTCGCCAATGATGGAACATCAAACCCTGTCAGCCACATATCAACCACAATGGCTATTTTCAGAGGGTCGTTATTATCTTTAAATTTGCGCGCCAATTCTTCTTTATGCGCTTTATTGCCGATAATTTTCCGCCAGTCTTCGGGGTCATTATTGCTTGAAGTCATAACCACCGCGATTTTATCTTGCCAATTGGGGCGTAATTCTAAGATTTTGCGATAAATTTTCAGAGCAATCGGACGGGAATACGCCACAATCATCGCTTTTCCTGTCAGCAAATTCTCGCGGTAGTTTTCATAATGCTCTAAAATATCGCTCACAAGCGAATTTATAGTGTTGTCATTACCAAGCACCGCTTCCATTTGCCCCAGCTGTTTTTTGCTTTTTTCTATAACTTCAGACTCTGCATTTTGCGCCATCAAATCATATTCAGCATCAATCAGGCGCAAAGTTTTTTCATCAAGTTTCAGTTTAACCACGCGGCTTTCATAATAAACCGGACGTGTTGCCCCGTCTTCCACCGCCTGTGTCATATCATACACATCTATATAATCGCCGAAAACTTCTCGGGTGTTACGGTCGTTCAACGAAACCGGAGTGCCGGTAAAGCCGATATAAGTAGCGTTCGGCAGACTGTTGCGGATAACTCTGGCGGCGCCGATTTTGATTTTACCGGTCTGAGAGTCAATCTTTTCTGACAAGCCATACTGTCCGCGGTGAGCTTCGTCCGCCATAACAATAATATTGCGGCGTTCCGACAGCGGCTCGCTTGCCTCTTCAAACTTTTGTATTGTCGTAAAGAAAATTCCGTTTGCCTTAATTCCGTTCAAAAGCTGAGTTAAATGCGCGCGGCTTTCCGCCTGTATCGGAGTTTTACGCAAAAAGTCCTTGCATTTGGCAAATTGCGCATAAAGCTGACCGTCCAAGTCGTTGCGGTCGGTAATAACCACTATTGTCGGGCTATTCAGCGCACTTTGCAGCAAATGGGCATAAAACACCATAGATAAAGATTTTCCGCTGCCCTGCGTATGCCAAAACACTCCGCCTTTGCCGTCGGTTTGAGTGGCGTGCTTAGTGGATTCAATCGCTTTGCGAACCGCAAAATATTGATGATAACCGGCTAAAATTTTTGCCATACCTTTATTTTCGGCAGAAAAACAGATAAAGTTTTTCAAAATATCCAGCAAGCGTTCTTTTTGAAAAAGTCCCTTAAAGAATGTGTCAAACTGAGCATATTTTGTATTTTCATAAGAACCGTCTACCGTTTTCCATTCCATAAAGCGGGTTTCATCCGAAGTAATTGTTCCGGCTTTGGAAAACGCTAAATCACTCATAACGCAAATAGCGTTGTATACAAACATAGTGGGAATTTCGTGCTTGTAATTTTGTATCTGCCGATATGCGGCGGAGGCGTCGGTTTCTTCCCGCGACGGAGATTTAAGTTCCATTAAAACCAAAGGCATCCCGTTAATAAATAACAGCACATCCGGACGTTTTTTGCTATTTTCAATAAACGTCCATTGATTGGCGATAATAAAAGAGTTGTTATCCGGATTTGCATAGTCAATCAAATAAACAATAGTATCTTTTGCTTCGCTGCCTGCGGTATAACGGACCGGAACACCATTTTGCAAATAATCCGTAAAAACAGCGTTTTTCTGCACCAAATCGGCGTTTTCAAAATTTTTAAGCTTATACAAAGCCTCGTTAATCGCCTCATCGGGCAAATTCGGATTGATTTTGCGCAGAGAATTTGTCAGCACTGGCTCATATAAAGGAGAATAAAAATCCCTGTTCTCAATATCAGGAGCATAAACGTGCGTATACCCCATACCCTCAAACAACTCTATAATAGAGTTTTCATACGCCTCTTCCGAACAAGGATTTGTATAGGTCATTATTTCTGCTCCTTAAACTATTTTTGATCTTCGTTGATGTACTCAGGATAAAAAGGAATTGAAAACTTTATACGGGAAATATGTTCATTATTATATCCTCGTTCTCCGTTAATATTTGCACCAAGAACACTAATTCCAATTTTACTTTCTCCTTTAGCTGTTCCGCTTTCTGAACTTGTAACAGCAATATCAAAATCTATGGCATGACTATTATAATCTAAACTAGATACTTTATAAGCTGCAATAACATGGCATTTATTATTTGGGTGTAAGTTATATTTTTGTTTTAATTTTTGCGTAGCATCTACTATATCAGAAACAGATTGTTCAATAAATTCTTTTAATTCCATTATTTCTGCTCCTTTAAACCTTTAAGAAATCCTGCCATTTTATCTTTACGTTCTTTATTATCTTTTATCAAAACACAGAATAAAAGCAACTGATAAAGTTCATCATACCAACTTTCTAACTGTTTATTACTCATCTTTGATATTTCATCTTTTTTATTAGCTCCATTGATATTATTATGACGAATATTTAAATTATTAAGCATTCCGCGAGCTGTTACTCAGTAAATCCGGCAATAGGATTCTTCAATAAATCTTCATATTCATTAGCTATTGATTGTAATAGTTTTCTTTTCTCTTCTAATTGACCTTTTAAT
>CAVKTH010000051.1:0-11811 GCA_963659495.1 Bacteroidaceae bacterium
TACCCCTCACCCGGAGTGATGCTCCGACCTCTCCCTCAAGGGGCGAGGTTTTAAATATTCCCCTGTTCTTACCTCTTAAAAAATTCATACTCTTCAACATCTTACTTCTCCTTATAGTGTGTAAAAAAAACGACCGTTATTTTTACACACTCCAAACAAGACGCTGAAATGTTGCAAAATTATGAAAAAAATGACGCAAAATTATTATGTTATTGCATTTTGCAGCAAACCGTGATACATTACTAAAAACAGCCTAAAAACTGTCCCTTTTAAACGGTCATTTTTTTTACACATTCCCGGCCATTCCAACGCTTTGATTTTGCTGTTGACTTATAGGGCTAGACTGATTGTTATAAACACGGCGGGCTGTCGGCTAATGAAAACGGACAGGAACGTTCCGAAAATTTTTCCAACAAATTATGCGTTGAAATGTTCAATAACCTAGTAGTCCCGCTGAGTGACTTTCTGCAGAAAGGATTGGTTTGGAGAGCCGGTTCCGACAACTCTTCTATCTATGTCGGCAGCCAATATTGCAGCAGCGGACGCAAATGCCTGAAAGATATGACGCTCAGCGACATTCATAAGGTTTGTAATTCCTGCGACAAAACAGCCCAGCGCTGTAACGTAACTATTAGTTTCTAATATTTCTTAGGATGCAAAAAAATGGTACAAGCGGGCGGTTCCGGCCCACTTTTTAGCTATCTAATTGATTTTATAGCATTTTATATTTTTAACATATCTATACTTTGGTTAAATGTAGCACAGTTTGTATCACACTTAAACTATACTACATTTGTATCAAAAAATTAGTAGAAAGTCAATTTGTATTTGTCTTATTACGACATCTTGCAATACAAGCTAAGCTATCAATATATCATCATTAGCCAAACTCTTAGTTTTTCTTAAAGAGTTCTCCATATAACTGCTTTGCTTTTACACGTTCTATAAAAAAAGCAAATAAAATTTACCAAAGAAATTTTTTCAACAGTTCTATAAACCGTGAAGCAGTTGGCAAGTCCCCTTCACGACTAAGAATAGTATCGGCAAGTGTACATACTATAGGGTTTAATATACTCTTTAACTATACTGGAGAACATATATGCTTACTAAGCAAGAACGTCTAAACCTAGCCATTCGGATAAAGGATGAACAAGAGTCTTTTCATCATCAGACTATAGGAGAGCTTACATCTCCAACAACACATATAACTTATTCATACAATGATAAACTAGAACGAGCTCGGGGACTTAATAGCTGTAAATCAAGCAGCCCTATATACACAAAGGCAAAACAATCTATTAACGAATCCATTACTAGATTAACCAGAGATGAGCAGTTACAGTTTTGGAATACCCAAAAATTTCATAATCATTGCAGTTATTATATTATGGACGCTTCCTTAGATGAAGTATATGATTTTGAAATCACGATAACACCACCGTACAACAATCATAGAATAATAAATGATATACTTTGCCTCACAAAAATTTCATTCAAAAAGGCTCAATGGTATATCAACCCTCTAAATAGACATAGGCTTATTGATACTTCAACCCTACCGCAAATAGAAATTAATATTTGTAAAGAAGATGATACATATTACCATTTGCATATTAATATAAAGAAACAGACTATCAGAGAGTTTAAAGCCCTTTTATACTTCTTATTTTTTATCTTCAAAGCAAAACATCCTTCTGTAGATATTGAATATCATAATCTTATATGCCGGAAGGCGATGGATGAATATGTCAAAAAACAGGTAGAACAAACTTTATTTACTAAAGATGTTTTTGGGGAATATTAGCTATATCTATATTGGCTTCCTAGTGTATTCTATCCATATATGAAGTAAAAGTAATTACTAAACAAAACATATTATTACAGCCACTTACACACAGGTAGCCCTTATAAATAGCAAGATTGTAACTTTTAGCAAATCCACTAGAATTCTATCATATTAAGTAACGGACAGCAGCATACGGTCTATAAAATGTCTGACAGTATTGCGGCTAACCCCAAATGTTTTGGCTAGCTGAGATTTTGACAGTCCCTTGTCAAATAATTCCTTAAATTTTTTGGCGTTTTTACTTAGCTTGAGTTTTTTGGATTCAGATGTAAACGGACGGCCGAGCTTTTTCCCGCTGGCTTTGATGTTTGCCAAGCTGGATTTTGTGCGTTGAGAAATTAAATTGCGCTCTATTTCGGCTGCTAAACCAAAGGCAAAAGCCAATACTTTGCTTTGAATATCATTGCCTAAGCGGTAGTTTTCTTTAATTGTCCAGACCTGACAGTTTTTGTTCAGGCAAGTTTCTAAAATTTTCATAACTTCCAGCAATGAGCGTCCTAAACGAGATATTTCACAGGTAATCAGCACATCATTTTCTTTCATATTTTGCAGTAATTCATTTAATCGGCGTTTTTCCAGCACCTTACGGGACGATATTTTTTCTTCAATCCAGCTATCAATTTTTATATGCTCTTTTGCTGCAAAATTCTCTATTTCAAAACGCTGATGCTCCAATGTCTGTTTATTGGAACTAACTCTGATGTAACCTATTGTAGTCATTATATTTTCTCCATTAAAAGTTTTATTAAAACTGCTCAATTTAATAGAACGTTAAAATCAACCAGTTTTTTACTTGTTTTGAATTTTTTAATCCAACTCTATTGAAATGTAGGAAAACAAACACTTTCAAGGCTATCAGCATTGTTGATAAAGCTCTTTAGAATCATCTATTTTGCATAGTGAGCAAAAACGTTGGTTTGTGCCAATATACAACCGTATTAAATTTGTACTGTTATGAAAGGGATAATAAATGTTAAAAATTGCAGGAATTTACAGTCATGAAGTTAAAACAATGGCTAATTGCAATAGAGCGCGGAGAAAAAATTGCGGTATAACGTACCGTTCAATGTAATAAAATCTCTAAACAGCATTTAATTATGGAATTCCGCCGTTGTTTAAATCCCTAAGGCAATGGATGCACGGAAATATTTTAGGGAAATAATAGAAAAGGAAATGTAAAATGTTAAAAATTAAAGCAATCTGCGATCACAACATCAAAGCTATGTCTAATTGTCCGAAAGACACTGAAGACCTGTGTGGAATAATGTATCGTCAATGGTAATACAGTAGAGTGAATCGGCGGATAAATTCGTATTTGTCCGCCGATTTCATAAATATGAAAGCGAGCAAATCAAAATATGGTATTTAATTTCTTAAAATTTCAAACATTTAAAGTTCTTGGTAATGAGGCGTTGGGAGCTGAATTTTTACCGCCGCAAGCGGCTGGCAATAATCAAGTTTGTTTGATTTCAGTTCGTCACGGACGAGCTGTTACGATGAAAATTGACGATTTAAACTGGATAAATATCAAAGGAATCGGGTGGACTTTTGGTGGACCTCAAATTTTTCGTTCTCGTAAAGACGATAATATGATGTTCGGTCTAATGGACGAAAAAGATGCAGCAAGAGAGCTAGCCGTTTCAAAATATCTGAAAACAATTTGCCCTGATGCTCCTGAAGTTTTGGGCTATAAAACTTTTGCTTCTATAAACGATGCCGAAACAAGATATGGAGACATTATCAATATCAAACATACAAGCGGTAAAGCTGTTAAACCATGTGTGTTATATACAAAATGCAAATCACCATTCAGAATGTCCGATATTGCTTTTTATAAAGATTCTGAACGCTTAGAAATGTTATCTTTTTACAGCAATTATTTTAAATGTTCACCCCGGGAATTTATTTACAAATTTGCCTACAAATTAGCAGAACAAATCGGCATCTTTCACGCAAAAGGAATTATCAATGATTCCTTATATTGGGATAACATTACATTATGTGCTGAAATTGTAGATTATGAATGGCTTACAGTTCCTGGAATGCTGCTTCCGAACGGACAAGATGCAGAAGATTATATTCCGGAGGAACGTAAAGAAAAAGAGATTGTATATGCCATAGAAGCCATATTGCGTATGGCAAATTTATTTCAGTTAGAAGTTGATTTTTATAAAGTATTAGATGCCTTGATTGCCGGTCATTCTGTTCACAATGCCGATTTTATCAAACAATCTGAATTTTTAACCAGAATGCAGAACAGAGAAATGTTTATTTTTTAGGAGATTTTTATGTATCAAACGATAAATATACCAGAGTGGATTGCTTGCCGAAGCTATTTAACTACTACACCAGAAAGCAAGACCATTATTTCTAATAACAAACTTCATAAAACAATTTTGTTGGAAGGACCTGCATCTGATTTATATAGCTTTTTGTGCGAAAATAATAGTACTTCAAAAGAAATGCTGATAAAATATGCAGAAGAACATAACTTAAGTGAAGAAATAAATGAATTTATGGAAGAGCTGCATTCGTTGAAACTGATTGGTTTTGATACAGATTCAGAAGATGATTATATTTCATCTGCCCTTAACTATCAGAAAGACGCTCAAGAAGAAAATGACGGAGCTATTGAAGATAAACTATCTAAATGGGTATTCAGTAAAGGATTTCTATGGTCATTGTTTATGGAACTCACATATAAGTGCAATTTACGCTGTATTCACTGTTATAATCCGGCAAATAGAGGAACAACCGAAATATCCTTTGAAGATGCAAAAAAAATTATTGATGATGCCGTTGAACTAGGATGCTTTGAACTAACAGTTTCTGGCGGAGAATGTACACTGGATAGTGATTTTTTGAAAATTATTGAATATGCAAGAGTTAAAAGATTAAATCTTCATATTTTCACAAACGGCTTATCTTTGGCGCAACATCCGGAAATGTTGAAAAAAATTGTAAAACTTTACCCTTATCAGGTTGGCATAAGTATCTATTCATCAGATAAAAAACTGCACGAAACGGTTACTACCATAAAAGATTCTTTTGATAAATCTATTGGGGTTTTAAGTCAGTTGAAAAACTATGGCGTCAATACACAAGTTAAAAGCGTACAACTTTCAGAAACCGTAAAAACATGGAAATCTACAATAGAGCTGGCAAAAAAATATGATACTGCAGCAGCATTTGACGTAACGTTAACGCCAACTATTGAGGGAGATAAAAAGACTTGGGATCATCTTTTGAGTGATGAAGAATTGCTCGCTTTGTACAGCAATCCGGAATCTCCGCTGTATGTCGGAGGTTGGAGCGAACCTCCTGCTATTGATTTAAACCGAGATGGTCCATGCTTTGCTGGAAGCCACACTGTTTGTATCAATCCTAATTTGAATGTTGTTGGATGTGTTAGCCTGCCATTGGTTTTTGGTAATTTGAAGAACGAAAGATTAAAAGATATTTGGAAAAAAGGACAAACTGATAAAAATTCTGTTCTTTATAAATGGCAGCATATTTTATTAAAAGAATGGAAAGATTGCTTTAAAGCGGATTATTGTCGTTTTTGCCATTTCTGTCCCGGTATGGGAATGCTGGAAGATAAATTATTTGCGAAATCAGAACAATTATGCCGTCTGGCAAAATTAAAAATGAAAGTTTTTTATGACTTAAAAGATAAAAAAGACATTCCTTATCAGAATGGTGTATGTCTAATGAAATAACAATTTATTTTAACAAGCAAAGGAGAAATATTATGTTCTATATAAAATTAAACGGAGAGCTTTTGCCTACTCCATATCAATATATTGAAGACGCCAATGCGGCATACGATGAGCTTAAAGAAAAGTATGTGGCTTGCGTACTTGAAATTGTAATGATCTAATAAACTAAAGAAAATCCAGAGCAGCCTGCTTTTTGCAACGAGCTGCTTTTTATTATTTAACAGGAGTTAAAAATGAACGTATTAAAAATGTGTATTATTTCCGTTTTAGCAATGTTAATCAGCTATAACGCCAATGCTGAAATTCGCAGAAAATTGGTAGAACGAAAGTGTGATTTTAACAGGGAAGTTTGTATTGCTAATGTAAACATTTTACTTAATTCGTTTTTAGCGATGCAAGCTAAAGGAGTTGCGTATGCGGTCAAAGACTTGGACAGCGAAAAAATTGTCGCTCAAGAATATATGAGCAACGCCAAAATAAACTATCTGAAAAATTATGAGTATATCGGACTTGAAACAACTCAGTTTATCAATGTGATTCTTGGACTGAATTATGGTATTATTTCTGTTAATGATTTGAACGAAAACAGATTAGATTTTAAGAATAACAGCAAAGCAAATGACGAATTGCTATTCAAGTTGAAATTGATGCCGCAAAGAAGCACACCTTTAGAATATTTGGAAATGTACAGTGAATTTATCCAAAATCCTAAATTTAAGGATATTTTGCCGGTTTTGCATAACAAGATAGAAAAAGGCAATCTTTCATATATGAAAGTTAAAGGCGTGGATATGTATGGTTTTGAGGATTTCTCAACAGATGATGAAGTCGGTACTGTATATATATTTATCGGACATTTTGAAAAGAATAACAAAAGATACGCCATTGTTTCGGTTGTTGACAGTCCCGATAAGGATATAATATCTAAAAAATCTAAAAAAGATTCAAACAATATGGCCTCAGCTTTGATTGAAGCCATTGCTAAAAATATGTAACAAAAGGTAATAATTTTATATAAAATATCTAATATTGTAAAATAGAACTACAGTTAGAATATACATTCACAAAAGTGTAAAATATACATTAAAATACTTGACAATTTTACACTTTTACTATATATGTAAAATAACATTTAAAATATACATTTTACATAAGTGGAGTTTATTATGATTTTTAACTACAAAAGAGTTTCAACTATAGTTCAAAATACAGAAAGACAATTACAGAATGTCTTTTGTGATAGAGAGTATGAAGATAAGCTATCCGGCAAAAATACTGATAGACCTCAGTTGCAAGCTATGATTAATAATTTAAGGCAAGGTGATGTTATTAATGTTCATTCAATGGACAGGCTTGCTAGAAATACCAGAGATTTATTAAATTTAGTGGAAGAAATCAATAAACTTGGTGTAACTATTATTTTTCACAAAGAAAATCTAACTTTCTCGCCGAATAAGAAAGACCCATATCAACAACTGATGATGACTATGCTTGGTGCTGTTGCTCAATTAGAAAGAGAACTAATCAATCAACGGGTTAGAGAAGGCGTTGCCATCGCCAAAGCTAAAGGAAAATATAAAGGCGGTAAAAATAAACTTTCTACAGAACAAGTAACTGAGTTAAACAAACTATATCAGCAAGGAACACCGATTGCTAAAATAGCCCGTCAATTCAACATTACTAGACCAACTGTGTATGGTTATTTAAAAAAATAGTAAAATTTCAGCAAACTTATTGATTTTTTCATATTTCTATGATATATAATTATTAAACGAAGGTAATTTCCTTGTTTTGTGGGGTTCCGTAGGTTCCTCGGGTTAACACCTAAATAGCAAACAAGGTTCTTCGTTTTTTTTATATCCGTTTTATAACAAAGTCATCTATAATAAGATTTTTGAATAAATTTGTATATTTTGAACTTTCAAATTCATATTGCCTAAAGAAAGACCACGCTACAAAATCAACAACTTGCAATCCCTTATATGTATTCGGATGCGATATAATAACCTCTAAATCATATATATTAGCTAAACTATCTTTAAATTTTTCATTCAAATATTTATTTGTTTCACGCTGTGAGGCAATAAACAGCTTACGTTCTTGATTAAACAAGCTATGTTCGTATAATCTCTTAAATAATGACAAACATATATGATTATACAGTTCTCCTGATGACGGCAGCTCATTTCCACATATATTCATAAATTTCATCTTGTCTAAAGTAACACTTATGACTTTTAAACTTTCATTATTACCCAAAGTGTTCAGCAAATTGCTTCTAATATCATCATTTTCTTTATTGCAATGAAACACACCGGAAAAATTGGCTCTATTGCGTAATGTCATTTTTTTAACGGTTTTAGCAACAATTTTTCTGCAGATATCATCACTATCTGAAATTAAAAAAGCCATTACAAAATACCGGCTTGTATTAGTTTTAGAAAAGTTAAAGCCTAAATCTCCGCTTTCATCCATAAATATATATGACATTTTATCCTCTTTCTACTTATCAAGTCATATATAGGATATTACAGTTAAAATATAATAAATTTTCCTGATACTGCTTTATTATTGAGTATCTGAGACTAAAGGGCAGTTATTATTTATCCAATTAAGAACATCTTGTTTCTTATACAAACGTTTGTTTCCAACTACCCTATAACAAATACCATTTCCTTTAACCGCCCTATTATTAAACCACGATATGCTTAAATCCATATAAGCACTGACAACCTTAGTTGATAATAGAACTTCAGGGTTTGCCTCTACAAAATAGTTTTTTAGTTCAATAGTTGTATAAGTTTTATTCATTACTTATTTAAGCCCTAATATTTCCAATGTATATTAGAACTTAAATGTTATATTGATTATGTTTTGAATCAGCTTCTATCTCAATAAAAAGCTATTACCCCATCTTAACTACTTGTTCTTCATAGTCTCCTTCCATTCTTCAAGATAAGGATCTAGAAAATCATATGTCAGCTTTTCCAACTGCTTTTGGATTTCAGTTAAGCTATTAGTTGAATAATGCCTGTCTGGGGTTGTTTTCCCTTCCCATCCCACAATATCATTTCTAAAGGTTTCATCTACTCCACAATCTCTTAAGGCTTTATTTATATTTGTTCTGAAAGAATGAAAAGACTTCCATCTATCTTTTTTTATCCCAATTTTTTCTAAATAAGCAAACAATGGACGCATAAAGTGCCTATTATAGGTATTTTCTTTCGTTAATGCTCTGGAAAAGATAAAATTGCCTTTATTTTTCTTTTTATGCCTTTCTATATAATCCAGAAAGCCTAAATCTATCAATTTTGAATGTATTGGAACTTTTCTAACAGTGGCTGACGTTTTTAATTTCTTTATATCAACCTTTTCATCCTCCTCAGTTATTTTAAAATCAAAACACAGTATATTATCTTTTGTGACAATATTATCATATCTTAGTGTTGTAGCTCCATTTGTTCTGGCACCACAATAAAGAGCTACCATACAAGCCCAAAATATATCTGGATATTTTTTAAATACTGGATTATTTTTATCAAATATCTTAATAAGTTCATCTTCACTATATGGAAGATATTCTTTCTGTTCTGTTGTAACTCTAGATCTTTTTTCTGAAAGTAGGGTAATAGTGTATGGTTTATAGTATTCTGGCTCCAACTTATTAGCACTTTCAATTAAATACCTTATACTTCTAAGTTTTCGGTTAATAGTTTTGGCTTTTATCTTTGCTTCATCCTTTATATTGGCTTCTATCTGATTTATCATTTTTTGATTATTAATCTTACTATAATCATTAGATAATTTTATCTTTACTTTTTTCAACGCCTTAGCAATATCTTGTTGTTTGCGCGTAATTTCGTATTCACTCATATTGTGTTTTAAATCTATTTTCATTCGTTTTATTACTTCTTGTATTGTATGATGAGGAACTTCAGATTCATTACAATTAGGCTCCTCTACAATATTTTGTTTACCCCCTTGACGCGATACAGGAGCATTTGAGAAGTTCAGAATATTTTGAGCTTGAATAATTACCGCTTCTGCAGATTTACAAATATTTTTATATTCTTCCATACTCAACATATAAGTTTTTAAAAAATTAATTCTCTTTTGCAGTTCTCTCTTGTCTTCTAAATATTCTTGACTAGTTCCAGCATTTGTAAGAGTATAATTACAATCTTTAATATGCATCTTAATGTCTGATATAATCTTATCTAGTTTAATATTATAGCATCTATTATATGCAGCAATAAAATTTTTCAATAATTCCTTATCCGAATTTTCATCTAATACATCTACACGTTGTACTTGATTAGATGACGGAGTATCATTTTGTATAAATCTATGCTGAATATTAAGTTGTCCATATAATTCTTTAAGTTCACTAAAAAGTTTATTTATATTCTCTATATCTTGTGTCATTTGGCGCGCCTCATAGTAATTTGCTGTACCTAAAGAAAATCGTATAAATTTTCTTCTTTTATTAATTTTGGGAAGTTCAATTCTACAATAGAATATATTATTTCTCAAGTACAAATGTGGCTCGGGGGATGTGTGATACATTTTTTTCAATGAGTTATGATATGTAGCACACCTTGTAACACAGTTTTTCATCATTTTTGCCTCTTAGTTATTTACTGTAATATAAATAGCCTAAGTGTTTGATTTTTATATATTTATAAAAACAACAAGAACTGATTCAATCAAAGTATAGCCGTTTTTCTTCTAAAAGATAACATTTTGATTTATAAAGAAAAAAATGCTAGAAGTATGCTTAAACTAAAATGGTACAAGCGGGCGGACTCGAACCGCCTGCCTACTTCTTAGGAGGAAGTCTATATTTCTATTTTATTACTTTTAATACGATAATACATTGAATTATCGTATTAAATTTTTATATTAAAATCTAAAAATTAAATAATTTCATCCTAATAAGCATACTATTAGTATACTACGCATACAAATGATGTATATCAAAATAAATCAAACAAATATCAAAAAAATTACTTATTCTAATAATGATATATTTTACAGAGATACTGTTTTAACTGGTTTCGGAATACGCGCTCAAAAAACAAAAATCGTTTATTTTGTTGAAGCAAAAGTTCATGGAAAATTAATTCGTAAAATAATTGCAGATGTCCATAAATTAAGTGCAGAACAAGCTCGCTCTGAGGCAAAAAAATTGCTTGGAGATATGGCTAAAGGTATTAATATTATTGAACAAAATAGAAAAGATAAACTAATAAATATTACATTAAAAATTGCCTTTACTGATTTTATGAATAATAGAGAAAGAGCTACACGAACTAAACAAGAGTACGAAAGAACTATTAACAAAGATTTTCAAGAATGGTTAAACACACCTTTAAATGCTATTACAAGAGATATGGTAATTAAAAAATTTAAGACAAAAAGCCTAACCGCTCCAGCGCAAGCAAACTGTCTTATAAAAATATTAAACGCTATTTACACTTTTGCTATTGAATACTATAGGATTGATGGAAAACCAGTTATCTTTGAAAATCCATGTAACGTTTTTAGAGTATTTAAAAGAAATCCGGCAAAAGTCAGAGAAAACATAGTTGAACCAGACAATTTGAAAAAATTCTGGAACACATTGACTATATTTGCTTCTGATAGCTATAAAATGTCACAAACAAAAACTCTTTGTAAATTATGTTTATTAACAGGATGCCGAGAACAAGAAATATGTACGTTAAAAAGAAACAATATTGATTTAGAAAACAGGTTTATTATAATCAAACAAACAAAAAATAAAAGAAATCATATTATCCCTTATGGTCAGGAAGTTGAAAACATATTACTAGAATTATGTTTTCATAAAAATGTTGATGAATATCTATTTTCCACAAACACCATAATAGGTCATTTAAAAAACCACAGTAAGTATATAAAAAAACTTAACCAACTTTGTGGCATCAAATTTAGTTTACACGACCTTAGACGCAGTTTTACTACATATGGCGCAATATATTTACATATAGATAGCAAAATAATGAACATTTTAACTAATCACATAATTCAAGATGTTACTTATAAACATTATGTTACAAGAGGTACAAAAGAATTTAATGAATTGCGGCAATATTTTCAAAATATTGAAAATTTCATTATCAGTCACACTATTGATAACAATACTAGTAATATAATTAATTTTTATAATAAAATTTCATAAATTTAACTGATTCCTCACAAATATTTCCTATTATTAGATTGAAA
>CAVKTH010000052.1:0-11738 GCA_963659495.1 Bacteroidaceae bacterium
AGAGGTCGGAGCTTCGCTCCGGGTGAGGGGTATTACAAACACCACAACAAACACTAAACTTGCGTCTCCAGCCCCTGTCATTCTAGGCCTTGTGCCTAGAATCTTCTGGAAACAAGGTACTAACCTAGTTAATAAATTTGCCTTATTAGTGCATAAATGCTGGTTGAGAGAAGATACTCGGAATAAATCCGAGTATGACTGGTACTGGAGGTGCGGGTTTAGTGTTATTTGCCTGTTCTTTAAGTACCCCTCACCCGACGCCAAGGCGTCGCCCTCTCCCTCACGGGGCGAGGGTTCTAGATTGCTTTGCGTTGCTCGCAATGACCTCAACAGCGCAGGACGGTCTATGATAGAGATGCTCGGAGTTTTAGCGATTATCGGCGTGCTATCAGTCGGAGGAATTGCCGGTTATAGCAAAGCTATGGAGCAGTTTAGAATCAATAAAGCTATAAGCGAATACAGCATGCTTATTTTCGGAATGCTGGAACACTTAGACGATTTTAAGAAAACCACTACAGGCATGACTGAAAACGCCGAAGTTTTTACGGTTGCTGAATCTCTTAGTTTAGTTCCGCAAAGCTGGAACAAAATCAACAACCTGCAATATGCGGATTCGTATGGAAACATGATACAGCTCTGGATTTCTCCCGACTACTCTTATGATAACTCAGCAGTTCTAACTTTAGATTTCTATTTAGGCGGTGTGACTAAAACAAGTGATTCTAAGAATATTTCTGCCAATTTTTCAGCCAAGCTCTGCATGGAAATCTATCAAAAAATAGCTATTCCCCTGCATGCGGCGGCGTGGGATGCCAATATATATAAATCAGGCGGCGGAAGTTTTATTATTGACGGAGACCGCGCCTGCGACGGCGAGCAGAAATGTCTGACAAACATCACGCTGGCGGAAATTCACAGCATTTGCGACGCTTGCACCCGCAGCAGCGAAGTCTGCGCTATTGCTATGCATTTTTGATTTTAATAACGCTGTTGTTTTTGACTTCAAAAAACTGCGATATGTTTTTTATAGCGTCAAAATTTTGCGGCTCAGTAGAAGTAATCCAAGCCTGCAGATGCAGATTGGCAATTTTGCTCAGCAGAGCATCGCGCTTTTTGTCGTCTAAGTGGGTTGTGACTTCATCCAGCAGCAGAATAGGGGCAAAACCTTTATCCAAAATCTGACATTTAGTCTGAGCCAGAATAATGCTGACCAGCAAAGCTTTTTGCTCGCCGGTAGAGCAAAGCTCCGCCGGCATGTTTTTTTTCTTGAAATAAACCTTAAAGTCTGTGCGGTTGACGCCGTCAACATAGTCGTTGTACAAAACATTGCGGCGCTGCCGAGCCAGCTGCTCGGTGTAAAATTGTTCAACTTTCACCGCCGGCATGGTGTCCAGCATTTTTTCAATAGTACCGTCCAGCTCCAAGCGTACATCCGGAAAAATATCGTCCGGCTCATGGGCGATAAAGGTGTTTAAGCGGGCTATCAGTTCACGCCGGGCCGCGGCGATTGCCGCTCCCAGAGTCGCCATATCTGCTTCCACCGATTGCAGCCAATGTTCATCGGCATGACCGGATTTCAGAATTTGAAACCATTGCCGGTACAAATGTTCAAAATTAGCCGTGCGTTTGGCATGCTCCAAATCAAAAGCGTAAACCAAACGGTCCAGAAAGCTGCGACGCGGCTGGGTCCCGCCCAAAAAAAGCCTGTCCATCTGCGGAGTTACCCAAATCGCTGAGATATATTTGCCAATTTCGGACTGCTGAGTTATTTTTTGCTGATTGATTTTGACGATTCGCCGTTCAAAATTTTTTATTTCATCTTCTTCTGTGTCTTCGCGGAAACTTTTTTGCGTGCCGGTGCCGATTAAATATTCCTCATTATTTTTCAGAATCTCGGCGGCCACGCTCCAGCCGCTGTTGGTGTTTAATATTTCTTCTTCCGGCGGCAGGATTCGTTTTATATCGGCAAGCTTAGCGCTTCGTAAACCACGCCCCGGTGTCAAAAAAGAGATTGCTTCCAGAATATTGGTTTTTCCGGAGCCGTTTTCGCCGGTAATAACAATCGGAGCAATCTCGGCTTCTATCCGCAGGCTGCGGTAGTTTCTAAAGTCAGATAAAGTCAGGCGGGTAACACCTGACTTTTCTTGAGTAATTTCATTTAATTTTGCTGTTAATTCCGGCAACTTAGACTCTCATCGGCATCAAAACATAGATAGCGCTGGCGTCTGAAGTGTCATGAATAACCGACGGAGAAGCACCGTCGCTGAAGCTGAATTTAGCAGTGTCGCCTTTGATTTCAGCCAAAATATCCAGCAAGTAGCGGAAGTTGTAGCCGATTTCCAGCGATTCGCTGTCGTAGGTTGCTTCAATTTCTTCAATAGCGCTGCCCAAATCCGGACTAGATGTTGTGATAATCACATGGTTTTTGTTAGCAATCATCTTAATCGCGCGGGTACGCTCGGCCACAACCGAAACACGGTCAACGGCAGTTGCCAAATCTTTTACATTCAGCTCCAAAATTTTATCATTGGCGGTCGGAATAACTCGCTCATAGTCCGGATAAGTGCCGTCAATCAGCTTAGAAGCCAAAGTTACATCAGCCAAGGTAAAGCGGACTTTGCTGTCGGACAAAGCAATTTGCACGGATTCGGCAGAAGTGTCATCCAAAAGCTTGCGGATTTCGCCCACGGTTTTACGCGGCAAAATTACACCCTCCATATTGGCAGCTCCCTCCGGCAGCGGAGTCTCTACGCAGGCCAAGCGGTGGCCGTCGGTGGCAACAATGCGCAGAACTTTAGTTTCGCCCTCATTTTTCGGATGAATATATAAACCGTTCAGGTAATATCTGGTTTCTTCTGTAGAAGCGGCAAATTGAGTGCGGTCAATCACGTCTTTTAATTCATCGCGGTTCATTTCAAAATTGGTAGGCAGAGCATCGGCAGAAATTACAGGGAAATCCTCAACGCCGATAGTAGAAAGTGAAAATTTAGAACGTCCGGAAGCAATGCTGAGCTGCTCTTTTTCGTCAGGGTAGGTCAGTTCTACCTCTGAGCCGTCAGAAAGCTTGCGCACAATGTCATACAGCATATGCGCCGGTGCGGTAATAGCACCGTTTTCCAAAATCTTGGCGTCTACAATTTCGGTAATTTCCGTATCCATATCGGTTGCCTTAAAGCTGATGCCCTCATTGCCGGCTTCAATTCTAACGTTGGATAATACCGGAACCGTATTTCTTTTTTCTACAATGTTTTGGACGTGTCCCAGAGTTTTCAATAAAACAGCTTTTTCAATTGTAAACTTCATTTCTTTTCACCAATTTATAATGTTTCTACAAAATACCAAAACGACTCATCGTTTTTGTTAATTCTTCCCAGAGAGTAGCAAAGTTGCAGCAAAATAAGAAGACAAAATGATGAGTCGTCAACAAGTTTTTTACTAGTTTTCCAAAAGACGGCGCAAAGCGTCAACACTTTCGGAAAGCGAGGTATCTTCTACAATCAGCTCTTCTACTTTGCGGACTGCATGCATAACCGTTGTATGGTCGCGGTCAAATTTGCGCCCGATTTCCGGCAATGAGCGGGAAGTCAGCTGTTTTGCCAGATACATTGCAATTTGACGCGGGCGGGCTACGTTGCGGGCGCGGCGCGACGACTGCATTTCTTTGACCGAAATATTGAAGTATTCGGCAACTTTTCTTTGAATCTCGTCAATCGTGGTTTTGCGGTCAATAGAACGCAGCATATCTTTCAAAACATCCTGAGTCATGTCCAAAGTGATTTCATGACCAGACAAAAGCTGAGAGTGCGCGGCGATTCGTTTTAGAGAACCCTCCAGCTCACGGATGTTGGAAGTGATTTTCTGCGCCAGAAAATCAGCCACATTTTGTGGCAGGTTAATACCGAGCTGAGCGGCTTTCTTGTTTAATATGTCTACGCGCAAATCAAAGTCAGTCGGCATAATGTCGGCGGCCAAACCGCTGTTAAGGCGTGATTTTAAGCGGGCTTCAATACCGTCCAAGTCATTCGGAGACTTATCGGCGGACAAAATAATCTGGCGTCCGCCCTCCATCAAAGAGTCAAATGTATAAAAGAACTCATCTTGAGTTTTTTCTTTGTTGGCCAAGAATTGAACATCGTCAATCATCAAAACGTCAACCGAGCGGAATTGCTCTTTAAAAGCTTCGGCGTCTTTATAGCGCAGGGCTTTAACAAATTTATAAAGAAACTGCTCAGCCGAAATATATACCACATTGCGGGACGGATCGTTCTTTTTGATTTCCCAGGCAATAGCGTGCATAAGGTGGGTTTTTCCTAAGCCGACTCCGGAATATAAAAACAGCGGGTTAAATGAGATGTTTCTGGATTCGGCAACCTTTTTGGCGGCAACATAAGCAAACTCATTGGTTTTGCCGACAACAAAGTTATCAAAAGTATAAGCCGGATTCAGTTTAGAAGACAAATATTGCTCGTCATCCGCGGCGTAATTGTTGGCGACATTGTTCAAGCCATAGATACTCTGCGGAGTCGGGGTGGATTTTATTTTTTTCAGAAGCGAAGTGTCGCGGCTGCCCATAATAGATTTATCAGCGGCGCCGACATTCTGCACAATAAATTGAACTTTTTTAACGTCCGGATTCTTATGTTCCCAAATTCTGTGGATTCGGTCAGAATAATGCGCAATAACCCAGTTTTTCATAAAAGCTGTCGGAGCGCAGATGTTCATCACGCCGTCATTAAAAGAACTGACGCTCAGCGGTTTAAGCCAGCTGTCAAAAGCGGTTTCGCCAAACTCATTTTTTAACTGGCAACAAACTTGCTCCCATTGGTCATTGATAGAAAAATCTTCATCATACATTGCCTGTTCAGCCATTTTCAATATCCTGTTCAGTTAAAATTGTTTCAAATAATAGTCCGTGAAATGAGTGCTGCCAAGCTGTAAAATAATCTAAAAAACAGACGCATTTTTTTACAAAACCTAAAACCCGCGCCGTTATAATTCCGGCTGTTTTATCGGTTTGCCGCCTTTCGGCTCAGTACCTGCAATTTTTTAGTTTTTTTGTTTGGCAATCAGGGACAGCGTCTACAAAAAATGTTTAGCGTTGTTTAATTGTTCAACATCATTTCTTCAAAATCTAAATTAAGTGTTAACAGCAAAAAAACATAATTACAAGAGAACTTTTTGCGAACATTGTAATTAAATGTCTTGACAGCGTATTTTGTTAGAGTCGGAAAATAAGTACTTGATTTACAACTAAAAAATGCAAATCGTACCCACTAAGGGACAATTTGCATTTTTCCAAATTTACGGAGTCTTTAATAGAATTAAAGAGCTTTAATTTTTTGTGCTAAACGAGAAATCGTGCGGGAAGCAGTATTCTTTTTGAAAACGCCTTTCTGAGCAGCTCTCATCATTTCGCTTTCAGCAGTAATAAAAGCAGCTGCAGCAGCTTCTTTATCTTTAGCGTTGATTAAAGCGTCAACTTTTTTAACAAAAGTTCTAACGCGGCTTCTGCGGGCGCCGTTAATCAAACTGCGCTTGTTGTTTCTTACGATTCTTGTTTTTGCCGACTTATGATTGGCCATAATTTTCTTCCTATTAAAAATTTTAGTTAATACAAAATTTACTCTGGTAAACTTTATAACCACGACAGGGGGTAGAAGTCAACTAAATTTTTCAAAAACTTTGTGATTTTTTAAGGTTTTGACTTGACGGTAATGCGCACCACCAGCGGATTTGCGGATTCTTTGATGATTTCCAGAGTTTCTCCGTCGCGGTCAAAAAGCAGGCTGTTTCCGCGATTCCCCTGATAAATCCAGCCCAGCTGCGGCAGCGATTCTCTATAAAACTGCGAAACGGCGGCAAACTTCAGCCGGCGGGATGTCACATAGGCTTCCAAAAGTCGGGTTTCTTCATTGCCGAAAGAAATATCATCCTGCGTGATTTGCGACAGGCCGTCCATAAGCGGCACGTCTTCCATACCCTCAACAAACTTTGCGGCATCTGCAGGCAGCACCGGCAGCAATAAAATAAATAGGCTGAGAATAAATTTTTTCATGACCGCTCCTTTATTTTTGCAGCACCGGACAGAAAAAGGTTGAACGTCCGCCCAGCACCGTTTTTTCAATATGATGCTGACCGCCGCATACGCAGTCTGGGCAGCGCTGGCCGGTTTTATTATAGACGCAGTGCTGGTTCTGAAAATAGCCGATATCGCCGTCCGGACGCTTAAAATCATGAATGGTGGAGCCTCCGGCGGCAATGGCTTTTTCCAAAATCTCACGGGTATATTTAATTATAAGCGAGCATTCTTCAAGGCTGATTTTGTCGGATTCTCTTTCCGGTAGGATTCGCGCCTTATACAAAATCTCAGAGGCGTAAATATTGCCGATTCCGCAGATAATGCTTTGGTCCAGCAAAGAAATTTTTACGGCGCATTTTTTCTTTTTCAGCTTGCTCAGCAGATATTCTGGAGTCAGTTCTTTTTCCCAAGGATCCAGCCCTAATTCGGCAATTATCGGATTCTCTTTCAGTTTATTGGAGTCGCAGACCGTTACCAAACCGAACCTCCGCACATCATTATAAATAATAACGCCGTTGGACGTTTCAAAAATTATGTGGTCGTGCTTATCCAATGTTTCGGGCAGAGCCGATTCTATCTTGATTTTGCCGCTCATGCCGAAGTGCCAGATAATTGTCTGGCCGTTATCCAAGTCAACCAGCATATATTTAGCGATTCGCCTTAAGGCAATAACCGTAGCTCCGGCGATTCGTTTTTCAAAATCATCCGGCACGCTTTGCCTGAATTTACGCTGCCGCACGGTCACTTTATTTATACGAGCGTGCAGCAAAGTTTTGGCAACGGTATTTTTTATGGTTTCAACTTCTGGTAATTCCGGCATTTTAATCTCCTTATATATTTTATAATAGCGGAGTAGAATTTGTTTGCAATCTGCTTGCCATTATTTATAAACAGGATTAAACTATTTAGAATGTTTGTAAAAGGAATTTTATGCTGAAAAGAACCAAAAAATATTATGCGCCGCAAAATGACAATGTCGCTCATAAGTGCGACCACCCCGGCTGCACCGAAAAAGGCGAGTACCGCGCGCCTAAGGACCGCAAGCTGAAAGATTATTATTGGTTCTGCCTTAAGCATGTACAGGAATATAACGCCAAATGGAACTATTACGGCGACGGGGCTGCCGAAGAAGAGGAGCGCCTGCGTTCTAAAATGCACTTTAAGCGGGGCTTTAAGTCTAAAGTCCGCTATCAGTTTGGCTATGATTTATGGGAAGAAGCCGAGTTTTTTGATTCGGACTATGCTAATCCCTCCGATTCCAGCCGCGAATATTCTTCTGATGGCATATATTTTACGGTGGAAGAGCGGCGCTGTATTCAAACCTTGGAAATGGACATACGCGATCTAAACCCCGAAACCTTAAAAAAGCAGTACAAGGCCTTGGCTAAAAAATATCATCCGGATGTCAATAAACAGGATGAAAACGCCGAAGAAAAGTTTAAGCAGATTTCGGCGGCGTATCATGCGCTTTTGGATAAATTTTCCCGCCTGCCGAATTATTTTGATAAAGACTGAATTCAGCGCGACAATTTTTGCGCCTGCATCCAGCTGATAGTTTTTGAAGTTATTTGCTGCTGGTTGTTAAGCTTTTTAACAACATTGTCATATTTAATTCTGGTTTCGGAGGCGGCTTGCTTATTTTGAGCATTGGGAATATGATAATAGCCGTCGCCCTCTGTAATCATGTGATATTGCGCATCGCTGATTTGTTTGGTTGACGTTATATTCAAATCATTTCGGCTTGCATTGTATTGCTCAGAAGTTTGCTTGTTAAAATCCGGAAAAAGCTTTCCGAAGTTGTCCATAACATCTTGCTGAATGGCGGCCGTTGTTGCTGCGTCAATTTGTATCGGCGAACCCTTTCCGGCAAAGGCTATTTTATCTGCATATTTTTGTGAAAATCCCGGAAATATTTTATCGGCGTCTTTTTTATGTTTTTGAGCGCATAAATCAACCAGCTGAGAGGTTATATTCTGCACATTGGCATAAACGCAGACAGAGCGGTAATCATCCAAAGAAAGCTCTGCGGTTTGCTTTTTGGGATATACTATGTTTTGATAGCTTTTAACGTCTTCTCTGGCTGTAATAACGCTTGCACCGTCGCTTATATCATCTTCAAGCAGCAGGCTTTTGAAATTTTTAAAGCCGTCTCGGCATACCATCGGAGCTGCTTCTTTAATTTCATTTACGGCATTTTCATATTCGCCGGAAGTTTGAGTTATCGGAGCAGGCTGAGCCTCTGCCGCCGGCAGAGACTGCCCGTTGGCTGCCAAAGGAGACATAGCCATTAAGCCGCCTAATAAAAGAACTTTTTTGTCTTTTATCATTTCTTTTACTTTTTTAATTTCATCGGCTCTATTAGTCATAGCTCAGCTTTTCTTTGTTTATTATATATCATATTATACATGAATAATAAATTTATTCAATAATAATCTAAATATTTTGTCTATTTTAAAATTAAAAAAGCCTGCCACCACCACACAAACAAAACCCCACAGGGACTAGCCCTATGGGGTTTTGTTGGCGGAGCGTACAGGACTCGAACCTGTGCATCCTTTTAAGGGGATGACGGATTAGCAATCCGCTGCATTACCACTCTGCCAACGCTCCATTAGTGATAACGAAAGTATTTTTAGCGTATGTTTTGCACCTAGTCAATATTTTTTTTAGTTTTTTGCAAATTATCCTCAGCTATTGAAAAAACTTATATGCGGATTATCTCCAAAACAAGGAGAAAACTCATGGAATTATATTTGCTTATCGCTTTAATTTTTATCTATTTAATTACCGCCGCCATGGTCAATAAAAATGTCGTACACCGCATTTGGACTCTGGCCTTTATCGCTGCCTTTGTTGTGACAGCCATAGCTATCGGCTTTTTACGCGTCACAAATCAAGATGTAATGATGTCGGCGGATAACCTGAACTGGTATTATCTTCTGTATATTTTCGGCTCCATGTCGGTGGTGCTGGGAGTCATAAACTTGTGGATGTACCGCCGCCCGCTGTGGCAGATTCTGCGTAACGATGACGAGGCTGACAACAAAGAATAATTGCAAATCTGCGTTTTTTGTGTAATATACCCCTAACAAAGGGGAATATTATGTTACGCATTAACAACATCTCGCTGCCGCTGAATGCAGGCGAACAGCAGCTAAAGCAAAAAGCCGCGCAAAAATTGGGAGTTAAAGAAACCGAACTCCAAAATTTTACCGTATCAAAAAAATCGGTTGACGCGCGCAACAAAAACAATGTGCATTTTGTGTACAGCATAGACTGCAATTCGTCTTCATTAGTGCGTGATAAAGATATTGAGCAGCTTCCTGAGGTAGAACAATTAACCTTTAACATTAAGGCTGACGGCGTGCGTCCGATTGTGGTCGGCAGCGGTCCTGCCGGTATGTTTGCCGGTCTGGCTTTGGCTGAAGCCGGTTTAAAGCCGATTATTCTGGAACGCGGCGCGCCGGTGGAACAGCGGCAAAAAGATGTGGCGGCATTTTGGCAGGGCGGAGAGCTAAAAGCTAATTCCAACGTGCAGTTCGGAGAGGGCGGCGCCGGTACTTTTTCGGACGGCAAGCTGATGACCGGTATCAAAAAAGATAAGTTTACCGCTAAAGTTTTACAAGAATTTGCCGCTGCCGGAGCGCCTCAGGAAATTCTCTATTTAGCAAAACCGCATATCGGTACGGATAAACTGCGTTTGGTTGTCAAAAATATCCGGCAAAAAATTTTATCTTTGGGCGGAGAATATCGCTTTAACAGCCAGCTGACCGGACTGGTAATTAAAAATAACAAGCTGACTGCCGTCAAAATTACAGATGAGAAAGAAACTTATGAATTGCCGGCAAACAAGCTGTTTTTGGCAATCGGTCACAGTGCGCGCGATACTTTTGAAATGCTGTATAATTTAGGTGTACATATGGAGCAAAAGCCGTTTTCGGTCGGCGCCCGAATAGAGCATAAGCAAAGCCTGATAAATAAGGCGCAGTACGGCAAAGCGGCGGAAAGTCCGTATTTAGGCGCTGCTGATTATAAAATGGCGGTGCATCTGCCCAACGGACGCTCGGTATATACGTTTTGCATGTGCCCGGGCGGAGTGGTTGTGGCGGCGGCTTCTGAAAAAGGTCGGGTCGTGACAAACGGCATGAGTGAATTTGCCCGTGCGGCGGAAAATGCTAATTCGGCTTTGCTGGTTGGAGTTTCTGAAAAAGATTTCGGCAGCAGCCCGCTGGCCGGTATGTATTTCCAACGCAAATTAGAAGAAAACGCTTTTATTGCCGGCGGAAAATCATACCGCGCGCCAGCGGTTTTAGCCGGAGATTTTCTGCGCCGCAAAAACTCCCGCAATTTAGGCGAGGTACGTCCGTCCTATCTTCCGGGAGTAGTTTTAGGCGGATTTAAACAGGTTCTGCCGGAAGAAATAGCGGATTCTCTGCGGCTGGGTATTGTGGAAATGGCGAAAAAATTGCGCGGATTTGATTGCTATGATGCAGTTTTGACCGGAGTTGAAACCCGCAGTTCTTCGCCGGTGCGGATTGTGCGCGATGAAACCATGCAAAGCAACATTAAGGGGCTTTATCCTTGCGGCGAGGGCGCCGGCTATGCCGGAGGAATTACTTCGGCGGCGGCAGACGGTCTGAAAGCGGTTTACTCCTTGACTGAGGACTAAAAAAAGACGGGTTATTACCGCTGCGAATACAGTAATAACCCACTAAAACTTTTTATTTAGTATAAAAAAATGCAATAAGCCTGTCAATCTAAATCGTACAAAAGTTTAGGCATAATTAAAACTCCCAGATTATACCGCAGGAATGTTTATTATCACATTGATGGCAGATGCTGTTTATTTTTTCCAAACTCATGGTTCTGATACAGTTTGAACCGGCGCCGCAATAATTATCACCATAATATGTGCCGGCATGATTGCCTTTCATAATAAACCAAATATGATGAAGAACAGGCGCCAGAGGCTGCACTACGTTTTGCATAACAGCATTGCAGAATTTCGGCGAAAACCCCTCTGAACTGATATCGCCGTCTTCTGTATTATTGCTGCCGATAAACATATCCATGACAACGTTGTTATCTCTGACAAAAAATTGCACAATATTGCCGTAAGGGTCGCTCATGCGGCGGCTGTCAATTTGCTCTTCTTTCCAAGTTTCCGGGACAATTCCGGCAGCTTTTACATATTCAACCAAACTTACAACAGAATCTGATGACTGCTGTTTCCGCGCCTCATCCAAGTTAGACAGCAAGCCATGAATTAAATAGCTATAGTCCTCAGTTGCTTTGTTGATTTTAAACTTCTCCATAGCTTTGGAATAACCGGCAATTCCAGCAACGCTCAGCACCCCGATAATCGCCAGCACGCCCAGCATTTCTATCATGCTGCGACCGGATTGAGAAAAAGTATCAAACCCGCGTCCCCAGCACCCGTCATTCTTGGGTTTATCCCAAGAATCTTGTGTGAACCAGCTCTTATGCAATAATAAGGCAAATTTATTGACTAAGTTTGAGACTTGTTGGAACAGGATTCTAGGCACAAGGCATAGAATGACTGGTGCTGGAGACGCTGGCTTAGTACCTGTTGCGGTGTTTTTATTACCCCTCACCCGGAGCGATGCTCCGACCTCTCCCTCACGGGGCGAGGTTGTTA
>CAVKTH010000053.1:0-11688 GCA_963659495.1 Bacteroidaceae bacterium
GCTCGCAATGACGGCAGAGCAAAGTGCGATGTTATAGGTTTGCTTCTGTGCTTGTTATTTCCGAAAGTATCATTTTTTCTGCCAAACCCTGCAAAAACGTGCTGAACGGCAGAAAAAGCGCCTTTAATCAGATGTTCAGGATTTGCAGAGAGAGAGAGAGACCTTTGCTTAGCTTATTTTTCATCTTTCTTTCCTCATTTTTAAGTTAATTACTGCATTTATTCTACACTAGCCGCACTCCATAAGTCAACTGTGAAACTACGGCGTAATAAAAAAATCTTGCTAAATTTGCAAAATAACATATACTGACAGCATAAATTTTATTATTAACTTAAATTTTTACTATTATGGCAGAATTATCTAAGTATGAAATTGCTTTGCGCAAAGACGTTGCAGAGTTTGTGGCCTCTCAAGCTTTGCCGGAATTGGTATTTACAGAGCTTTATAATATGCCGGTTTGCGCCCGTATGCCTTTGGAGCTGGTTTGGTATGTCAACGAAAGAACTGATGAGACTAAGCATAATTTTAATTTTTTGTTTAAGCTTTATCAGATTGCTTTGCAGTTGTATAACCGCAGGTGTCCTTTAGATAGGGAAAACAAACCTGATTATTTTATGGGCTATTTGCTGATGGGGCAAGTTACATTACCAAAATCGGAATTTTGGTGGTACTGTGAGCCGCATCTTGTAAAATATGCAAATGCAGGCGATAAGCCGGCTATATGGATACTTGACTTTCGGGCAGAAGTGGCAGAGGCAATAAAAGAGGCGTTCGGCAGAGAAATTCCGGAAAACGTGCTGGGGTATCTGATTGATGAAGTTGTTGCTTTGTTGGCTGAGTATGCAACAGATGTTAACACTTTATATTCCAAAGCCGAGAAATCTCTTTGGGATAGATCGCGTCTGTATTCTGATGACTGTGAGTATTATAATCACCGCGGCGAGTTTAAACTGCTGCAGCATGAAGTGTTTGCAGGCTTGAAACAGCCGAGCAAAGCCGAAAGCGAAAGGTTTTTTACCCGACACAGTTATTGCTAAGATTAAAAAAAATCCTGTTCTGAAAAAGAACGGGATTTTTTTTGTTGTCAAAACTTGACAAAACATAAAAACGCGTGTATGGTGCAGCCATATTTTATATTATTAACTTTTAAATTATTTTTTATATGGACGTTAAAGAATTTTTGAGTGTTGCTGACGAGTTTAAGAACAAGACTTATTCTGCTGATGATTTCTGCAGCAAGGTTGTCAAGTCGCTTGAGGCAGGAACTGTGGAGAAAACGGAGCTTCCGCTGGTTTATAACATAGAGGGAAAGCTGATGTTTGCCGCTCCTGACTACATTGAAGATGCTAAGGACTACATTTTGGGCGCGGCTATCGGTTCTGTGGTTATCGCCAAGAATCAGGTGGTCTGCGATTATCAGGAAGTGCAGCGGCTGAAAGAAATCAGCACGCTTCAGCTCTCTGAGGCCGACTTGCTTTCGGTAGATGAATTTAAGGTGCTGGAGGCTCGCAAGTGGTGCATCGGTACCTTTAATGAGGTTATGAAGTTTTTGCAGAAACGCGGTGTTGCAGCTGAGCCTCTGGATGAAAACGGAGACTATTGGACCCGCGATAAGGCAACAGAAAGCTACGGTCTGGCCTATAGCTTGAAGAATCACTATGAGAAAGCTTGCGGCAAGTTCTTGGGCGATGCTTGTTATGCGCGCTTGATTTGGAAAATGTCTTCTCCGGTTATTATGTAACCGCAGAATTTTGCTAAACTAAAAGATTAAAACTTTCGTGCCGAAACGGTGCGAAAGTTTTTTTGTACAAAGTTCTTGATATTTGCAATAAAGGTTATATAATTGCTTTATCATTTAATTATTCATTTTAAATTATTATTACTATGGAACAGCTTAATCATTTTGCTGAGACAAATGTTGATACTCAGCTGAAGTCTGCTATTAACCGCTATGTGGCTACAGCTAAGTTTTCGGAACGCACCAATCTGGAAGAGGTTATCCGGCGAATGCCGATTTATGCCCGCGCTCCGCTTTTTGCTCTGTATTTTATGAGAGTGCGCGGAAACGGCAAGCAGGCAAACTTTGAACTTTTGGTCAGATTGTTTCAAATTACTGTGCGTATCTATGAGCGCCATGTGCTGTACGGCACGTCTAACCGCTTTATCGGTACAGACCGTTTTAACGGCAAGAGCGTGAAACAACTGCTTGACAGACTCGGCAGCAAAATCCAGTTACAGTCCGAAGAAACTCCGGATGTTGACAGCAATCCTTATTATAAGGAGGTTGTGCAGGATTTGCGTCAGTATTTGCCAAACTTTCATGTGGGAGCAATGCTGCGCGACTATTGCGCGATGAAAGTTATTCAGTTTGTTGCGCTGTATGCTCAGGATGTGCAGCGTTTGGATTTGAATCGTCCAAACGCTTCGGTCTGCGAAGAGCAGCTTTATAAGCAAGGCTGGATCAAAGCTAAATTACTGACGGCTAAGAGCCAGATTTTTGAAAACAACTTGGAAACTGAAGATTTTTCTGAGTTCTTTGAAAATTACAGCCTGCGCTAACTAAAAAATAAATCCTCCGTTTCTGAATAAGAAACCGAGGGTTTATTTTTTTTAAACTTTTAGAATCGGAATCTTAACAAAACTTTATATTGTTAATTATTTTAAAAAAAATTTTGACAGATATCACTCTGTTTTTACGGAGTGTTTTAAATTGTTTATGATTTTTTATATGAACAAAATAAGAACAGTTAATAAAATGCTAAAAAATACCATTGAAACCCATAAATTACCATGATATACCATAAATAAGAATTAACCCGAAAGGAATCTGACATGAGAAAAGTTTTTCTCTTTATGGATACCATAACCAACAAAGTAGACGCTAAAGGACGCGTCTCTTTGCCGTCAGATTACCGTGCAATCGTTAAAGAATTGTCAACAGAAATTGTTTGCTACCGCAGCCTGAGCGCGCCTTGCATTGAGGGCTGCTTGGAAGATACGCTGGATAAGCTGGCGACGGAAATTGAAAATTCCACGGATTTCTTTTCGGAAACTCAGGATAACCTGACTAATTTGATTTTCGGCGATGCCAAGCGTTTTCCGTTTGACAGTACCGGGCGAATCGTTTTGACCGACAAGCTTTTACAGCATGCCGGAATTACAGATTCGGCGGTTTTTGTAGGCAAAGGGCGTAAGTTCCAGATTTGGAATCCGGAAAATTGGGCGAAAGAAGAAGCCCGCATTCGGGCAGAAGCGCTGAAAAACCGTCCGGTCTTAAGACAGAGCAGGGAGGCTGAATAATGCCGGAAACCAGACAGAAACATATCCCTGTGATGCTGCAAGAGGTTTTGGCGGCCTTAAAACCGCAAAAAGGCGAAGTTTATGTGGATGCAACTTTCGGCAACGGCGGCTATACCAAAGCTATTTTAGAGGCGGCAGACTGCAAGGTTATTGCTCTGGACCGCGATCCCACAGTTAAAATACGGGCTAACGAAATTAAAAATATGTACGGCGGACGCTTTGAGTTCAGAGCCGGGCAGTTCGGCGATTTTGCCGATTTAGTGCCGGAAAAAATCAACGGCGCCGTATTTGATATCGGCGTGTCTTCTATGCAGCTGGACGAGGCGGAGCGCGGCTTTTCTTTCAGCAAAGAGGGGGCGCTGGATATGCGGATGTCGCAAAGCGGACTGTCGGCAAAAGATATTGTGAACACTTACGGAGAACAAGAGCTGGCTGATTTGATTTATCAATACGGCGAAGAGCGCAAATCCCGTCAGATAGCCCGGCAGATTGCGGAATACCGCAAGCATAAAGAGATTGAAACCACAACCGAGCTTGCGGAAATTATATATAAAGTGATTCATAAAAAATTTGGCGAAATTGATCCGGCAACCCGTACTTTTCAGGCTTTGCGAATCGCCGTAAACGACGAATTGGGCGAACTTTCGCGGGGCTTGGCCGGAGCGGCGAACCGTCTTTTGAAAAACGGACGTTTAGTCGTGGTGGATTTTCATTCGCTGGAAGACCGGATTGTCAAAAAGTTTTTTAACGAAAACGGCGGCCGCAGAGTCAGAGTTTCTAAATATGCGCCGGAATTGGTGCAGGACGAGCATTTGTTCGCCGAAGTTTCTAAAGTAATTGTGCCGGCAGCGGAAGAATGTACGCAGAATCCGCGGGCGCGCTCGGCCAAACTGAGATATGCAATAAGGGGATAAAAATGGGGAGTATCAAAACGGCAATGGTGGTTCTGTGGCTGACGCTCACATTATTTGTGGCGGTCGGCTCGTCGGTGCTGAAAAATCAGGTGCAGGGACTGGAGCGCCGTTTGGATGCGATTAACGCCAATATCCAGAAAGATATTGAAAGCATCCACGTTTTAAAAGCCCAATGGAGCTTTGATAATTCTCCGGAACGCCTCAAAAAACTTGCCTATGAACAATTATCATTAGAAAAAGCAAAACCTGAACAAATTATTAACTATTCCGCTTTACACTTCAACTATGAAGACGAGTCGGTTGAGGGACGCGTGTCTCCAAACAAAAAAAGTTTGACCACTTTAGTTAAAGCAGAGGTTAAAAAGAAATAAAATGGAATTTAACGTAAGTTTTTCAAAAAGGAAAAATACCGAGCGCTTTTATCTTCCGGGGCAGGAGATAAAGTTTTCGCGCGGCATTATTTCGCAGAAAAACTTTACGGCTGAGGGCGACAGCGTTTCTATGTGCCGCAACCGCATTGGCTGGACAATGCTGGCTTTTGCGATTTTTTACTGTATTTTGGGCGCCCGCGTGACCTATGTCTGTCTGGGCAACGGTATCAGCATTGACACGGCTTTGGTTGATGATTCGGCAGCCGAAGAAGAGGTGCTGCATCTGAAAAATCCGGTTAAGCGCGCCGATATTATGGACCGAAACGGTGAAATTATTGCCACCTCGCTGCCGACGGTTAACCTTTCGGCAAAGCCTAAGCTTATTAAAAATCCGGATGAAGTGGCGGCAAAGCTCAGCGCGATTTTTCCGGATGTTACATATGAGCGCTTTTTAGATTTGCTGAGCCGCGATAAAAAATTTGTATATTTAAAGCGCAATCTGTCTCCGGCGCAGCAGTCGCAGGTAAATGCCTTGGGCGTTCCGGGGCTGGAATTTGAAAATTGTGAAAAGCGAATCTATCCGCACGAAAATCTGTTTGCCCATATTTTGGGAAATACCAACGTGGATAATAAGGGCATTTCCGGCTTGGAAAGCTATATGGACGAGCGTTTGACTACCTCTACAAAGCCGGTAAAGCTTTCGGTGGATATGGGAATCCAAAACACTATCCGCGAGGAGCTTAAAGCCGGCATGGAGCATTTTAAGGCCGAGGGCGCTGCCGCGATTTTGATGGATGTTAACACCGGGCAGATTGTTGCTATGACCTCGGTTCCGGATTTTAATCCGAATGAAAATATTAAAGTTGCCGACCGCGCTATGTTTAACTTTGCGACTAAAGGCGTCTATGAGGCCGGTTCGGTGTTCAAAGTGTTTAACACGGCTATGTGTCTGGACAGCGGCAAAATAGATGTAACCAGCCGTTTTGATACGTCTAAGCCGGTTTATTTCGGGCGCTATCGGGTTTCGGACCCGCACGGTTCGCACAAAATGCTGACTCCGGAGGATATTTTGGTGGAGTCGTCCAACATTGGCTCTACTTTGGAAATTATGCAGGTAGGCAAACAATATCAGCGCGCCTTTTTCCAAAAAATAAATATGGATAAATCTTTAAGCGATTTTGAAGTGACCGAGACGGCAAAGCCGCTGTTTTTATCAGAAAAGCGCTGGTCAGACCATACAATGGCGACTATCAGCTACGGCTACGGCATTTCTACGACTCCGCTGCATATTATCTCGGCCTTTTCGGCGGTGGTAAACGGCGGCGTATATCACGAGCCGACTCTGCTTGCCGAATCTAAGGACAAAGGCCGGAGAGTGGTCTCTAATGAAACCTCTGAGAAAATGCGTACTCTGCTGCGCGCCGTGGTGGTGCGCGGAACCGGGCGCCGCGCCAATGTTGAGGGCTATCAGGTGTTTGGCAAAACCGGCACGGCGGATAAGCTGGTAAACGGCAAATACGACCATAAAAAGAGTATTTCAACCTTTATTTCCGGTTTTCCGGCGTCTAATCCAAAGTATGCGCTGTTGGTGGTGTTTGACGACCCGAAAGGCCTGAAAGAGACGTTTAACCATACTGAGGCGGGCTGGAACGCCGTGCCGACTGCCAAAAACATTATTATGGCGGTGGCTCCGCAGCTCAATTTGAAAGTTGATTTTGATTTGGATAAGCAAAAAAGCATTGTAGACGCCGCCTATAAAAAGAAAAATTAGTTGTTTTTTTAGTTATAAACATACTAATTTTTGTCTTGAGCTGAAAATAATGCACAAATTTTGCAAATAATCGCATTTTTTTTATTTTTCTTATTGAAAAATTTATAAATATTTCTTAAATTACCAACTGTATTAGTTGTTATGCAATTAAATAAACGTTTGTAGAAATGCAAACAAAATGTAAAAAAAACCATATGGAGAAAATAAAATGAAAAAACTTTTAAGTTTGTTCTGCGCACTTGTTGCTTTGTCTGGCTGCTCTACTTTTGGCGCTGACGGCGGCTTGTTCAGCGGTGCTGACTGCGAATCAAGATTGGCTCGTGACTTTGTAGAAAATACAACAGACACAGTATTCTTCGCATTTGATAGTTCTTCTTTGTCTGCAGAAGCTCAGGCTGCTTTGGATACTCAAGTTGCTTGGTTGAAGAAACATGACGATGTAAACGTTATTGTTCAAGGTCACTGCGATGACAGAGGTACTCGTGAATACAACTTGGCTTTGGGTGAACGCCGTGCCAACGCTGTAAAACAATACTTGGTATCTCAAGGCATTGAAGAAAGCAGAATTTCTACAATTTCTTACGGTAAAGAAAGACCAGCTGTTTTGGGTAACAACGAAGCTGCTTGGGCTCAGAACCGTCGTGCAATTACAGTTGTTAGCGCAGCTGAATAATCAGACAGTTTGATTACCAAATAAAAAGGCGCTGCCGAATCGGTGGCGTCTTTTTTTGTGCTTGTACAAAGGCAAAAAATATTTTATAAATAGGCTATGTTTAGAATTTTTAGGAGGCGTTTTATGAAATTAGCGGCTTATTTTTTATTGTGCGGAAGCTTATTGTCGGCTGTACCGGCGTATGCAAGTTCAGATATGCAAAAGGAGCTGGAAGAGCTGCGTGAAGATTTACAAGTGCTGCAGCGTCAGATTTACCGCGGCGCCGGAAGCTCATCGGCTGAAACTTCAAAATCATCGGCGGTTTCGCAAGACCAAGCAGCGGCCGGAAACGTGCAGGTTAAAATCGGCGAATATGATGAAGTAATCCGCAAAGTTAACGGGCGCATGGATACTTTGGAATATCAGGTAAAGCAGCTGAGCGGCAAGCTGGATAAAATCAACCGTGATATGGAAATCCGCTTTAAAATTTTGGAGGGGCGTCCGGTTCCGGCAAATTTGAGCGCGCCGACCCCGACGATTCCAACAACATATGAAGCTCCGGTGGCTTCCGGTGCGGCGAAAGCTGTGACCGGAGACGGTATTCAAGGCGATGATTTAGCTCCGATTGCCGGTTCTAATGTGGCGGCTGAAAAAACAAATGCTGTACCGGCAGCAGCCGACAGCGGAACTCCGCAGGCTCTGATTGCCGATGATGCTAAGCCGGTGGTAACGTCTCAGCCTAAGTCTGCCGAAGAAATTTATGCCAACGGCATGGAGGCTTTGAACGGCGGCATGTATGACGAAGCAGAAATGGCTTTCCAGCAAATCCTGAGCCAATATCCGAATGACAAGCTGGCCGGCAATGCTCAATATTGGATTGGCGAAGTTTATTTCAAGCAAGGAAATTATAACAAAGCCAAAGTTGCTTTTAAGAACGGCTATGAAAAATATCATAACGGCAACAAAGCGCCGGATAGCCTGTTTAAGCTGGGTTTGACTTTTAAGGCGAATAAAGAAAATAAAAATGCCTGCATTGTACTTTCCAGCTTTGGAGCTGAATTTCCTAAAGCCAACGCCGATTTGGCAAAACGCGTTAAGGCCGAAGCTGCAAAATTGGGATGCAAATAGTGGAAGAACTGCTTGCGAAATATCAAATCAAGGATGAGGTTATCGCCGTCGGGGTTTCCGGCGGCGCTGATTCTTTAGCTTTGGTGTTGCAGGCGGCGGAAGAACTCGCCGTGTTCGGGCGAAAGGTTGTGGCGCTGACTGTTGACCATGGCCTGCGTCCGACCTCGCGTCTGGAAGCGGAATATGTAGCCGGTCTGATGCAGAAACATGGCATTGAACATCACATTTTAACTTGGAGCGGCGAAAAGCCGGCTACCGGAATAGAAGAGGCGGCGCGGCAAGCCCGCTATGCTTTGATAGCGGAGTGGTGCAATCAGAACGATGTCCGTGTTTTGCTGATGGCGCATCATGCTAAAGATCAAGCCGAAACATTTTTAATGCGTTTGCAGCGCGGCAGCGGGCTGGAGGGCTTATGCGGAATCCGTGAATACAGCGTGCGCGACGGGCTTATTATATTGCGTCCGCTGCTGGGAGTAAATCCGGAAAGCCTGCGCGATTATCTGCGGCAGCGCAATATTGTGTGGGTGGAGGACGAATCTAACAGCGATACAGCTTTTCTGCGGGGAAAAATCCGCCGATATTTGCCCGAGCTGACGGAAAACACCGGTATAAATATTGAAAAAATCTGCAATGCCGTACACAATCTGCAAAGCGCGGAAGATTATATTGAGCAGCAGCTGGAATTGCTGTTGGCTCATGACGTGGTTTGGGATTTCGGCACAGTCTGCCGTTTTAAATATACGGACTACTTAAGCTGGCATAAGGAAATGAAATTCAGAGTATTGGCGCGCTTATGCCGCCGAGAATACATACCGCGCGCCGAAAGAGTTTTGGCTTTGGCAAATGCTTTGAACATGCTGCCTTTTACGGGGGCGACGCTGGGCGGTCGGGAGATTATTCTGGCGTATGATTGGGTTTGGGTTGTGCCGGAACGAGTTTCTAAAGGACTGCAAAGCCGTAAATTGTGGGCGGAATTTGTGCAGCAGCACCCTTTGTATAAAAATGTAAAAATGCCGCATAAAGCCAAGTTGGCGATATTGCAGAAAGTTGGGGTAAAGAGCAATGATTTATAACAGCTTGTCGGAAATTACAGATAAGTTTGAAGTGTTTTTGTTTGACGCTTACGGAGTGTTTTGGAACGGCGGCGGATTTTATAAAAACAGCAAAGAAACAATGCAAAAGCTGGTAGCCGCCGGTAAAACTGTGGCGGTGGTTTCTAATGCAACTTTGCTGCATGATGATATGACGGCCTCGTATCAGCGTAAAAATTTGCTCGCAGGCAGGGACTATACTTTTATGGTTAGTTCCGGCGAAGTTTTGCGGCAAGATTTAATAAATAAAAAGCTGAATTTTACCGGCAATAAATTTTATACTATCGGCGCCAAGCATGAAAAAATGTTTGCTGATACAATTTACCAGCCGGTAGAAAAGTTAGACGAGGCGGATTTTGTTTTTTGCGGCGTACCGTTTTTGACGGCTCAAGACGTGGCAAAATATCCGCAGTATAAAGATTGTTTTTTACCGGCGAAAGCAGATGAAAAGGGCGATATTGTTTTGTGGGACAGCACAGTAGCCGAACCGTTTGCAGAAATTGCGGACGAGGCAGCAAAATTAAAATTGCCGGTACTGAATGCAAATCCGGATTATCTGGCGCAGGAGGGGCATCCGCTGGCTGCTGAGAAATCTCCGCAATTTGTGGTGCGCAATGGTACTATTGCCGAAATGCTGCGGAAAAGAGGCAATGAGGTCGTTGAATACGGCAAGCCGCATGACAATATTTATGATTATGTTTTTGCAAAATTGCAGAAAATCGGCAAAATGACGGATAAAACAAAAATTTGCATGATTGGCGATACGGTGCGGACAGATATTAAAGGCGCTGTAAATTCCGGTATTGCTCCGGTTTTGTGCGTGCAGACCGGAGTGACGGCGCTTGAACTTTCTAAGGGGAATACGGTTAAAAACCTTTGCGAAAGCGAAAATATTGATGTACAACAAATAATAGAGATTAACAGCGTCGGAGGAGAATGATGGCATTTGAACTAGTGCCGGGGTTGGCGGCCAAAGATTATGTGGCAGATTTGAAATTATGCCGTGTTTTGTTTGAAGATAACAAATATTATCCATGGATTTTTTTGGTGCCAATGAAAGAAAACACTAAAAATATGACAAATTTAACTATGGAAGAGCGTTTTCAGCTGATGCGTGAAATTGCTTTGGCCGAAAAAGTTATGATGTCGCTGTTTCCGTGCGATCAAGACAATGTGGCGATGATCGGCAATATGACGCCGCAGCTGCATGTGCATGTGGTTTGCCGCAAAAAAGGCGATCCGGATTGGCCGGGAACGGTGTGGAATTCGGCATCCGCCAAATATGAACCGGCGGAAAAAGAAAAAATTATTGCAAAAATCCGCCAAGCAATCGGCGAAGAAATGCAAAATCCAATTTATCAAATTTCTAAATAAAGGACATAAAAATGAGTAGAGTAATTACTTTAATGCCGGTCAGATTGGCCGCAACCAGACTGCCTAACAAGCCTTTGCGCGTGATTAACGGAAAAACTATGGTGCAGCGCGTTTATGAAAACGTGAAAAAAGCTCTAAATACGGATATAGCCATTGCCGCCGGCGATCAGGCTATTGTGGACGAATGCAAAAAGTTTGGCGCTACGGCGATTTTGACAGATCCTAATCTGCCGAGCGGTACGGATAGAATCGCCGCCGCTTTAAAGGAACTTGATCCGGACGGCAGCAAATATGATATTGTGGTTGACTTTCAGGGCGATAATATCAATGTAGACCCGAAGGTTACATTGCCTTTGATAGAAATGGTTGAGCGCACCGGCTGCGATATTGCCACTTGCGGTATGCTGATTAAAACTGAAGAAGATAAAAACAATCCGAATGTGGTAAAAATCATTATGGGTTTGAAAGACGGCGAAAAAGAAGCCCGCTGTCTGTATTTTACCCGTGCGACGGCTCCATACACCCGCAATCCGGAAAAATGCCCGAACCAAGATCTGTATTATCATATCGGAATTTATGTATTTAAGGCTGCTTCTTTGCATAAAATGGTTTCGCTTCCGACTGGTGTTCTGGAAAAGCGCGAGGCTTTGGAACAGCTGCGGGCTTTGGAAAACGGTATGGAAGTGCGCGCTATGTTGGTGGACAATATTAAGCTTGTTCCTGAAGCTCCGGCGGATATAAATACGGAAGAGGATCTTGCTAACGCCCTCCCATACATTAAGTAGGGAACCTCGTCTAATGGTCTACTACTTTTAACTTTTTGTGCTTGTGTACTAATTTGTACACGGCGCAAAAAAGTTAATGCGTATTAGCCGCATTATCCGAGGTTCTGCGAGTGAGTGCAGGTTGCGCTTATGTATTCGCTTAAAAATTCCGTCGCATCTACACACGCTATCCAAGTTTCCGAGAGCCTGTGTGCCGGTTGCTGGAAAAACTATGGCTTCCGTTTTTGGCACCAGTCATCCTAGGCCTTGTGCCTAGGATCTTGTGTCAGCAAGGGCATAACTTAGTTAAATAATCATCATAT
>CAVKTH010000054.1:0-11366 GCA_963659495.1 Bacteroidaceae bacterium
TTGCATGTTCTTTAAGTACCCCTCACCCGACGCCAAGGCGTCACCCTCTCCCGCAAGGGGCGAGGGTATGCACTGCCCTTGGTGTGATAAGATACTAGGCACAGGGCCTAGTATGACTGGTGGCAGAGGCGCAAATTCCTTTGGTCGTTCAATGATAGAAATGCTCGGAGTCCTCGCTATAATAGGCGTATTATCAGTCGGCGGGATTGCTGGTTACTCAAAGGCTATGGAGCAGTTTAGAATTAACAAAGCCATAAGCGAATACAGCATGCTTATTTTCGGAATGCTGGAACACTTAGACGATTTTAAGAAAACCACTACAGGCATGACTGAAAACGCCGAAGTTTTTACGGTTGCAGAATCTCTTAGTTTAATTCCGCAAAGCTGGAACAAAATCAACAACCTGCAATATGAAGACTCTTTCGGCAATATGATACAGCTCTGGATTTTGCAAAACTACCAAAAAGCCGGAGGAGCTACGGTTTTAACCTTTGATTTTTACTTAGGCGGTGTCACAAAAGTCAGCGACTCTCAAAACATTTCTGCTAATTTCTCCGCCAAACTCTGCACAGAAATCTATCAAAAAATAGCAATTCCTCTGCATGCGGCGGCGTGGAATGCAAATCTTTATAAATCCGGCGGAGACGGGATTTTTGTTTCGGGCGACAGACTTTGCGACGGCACGGACAAATGTTTAAGCAACATCTCGCTGGCCGAAGTTCACAGTATTTGCGAGGCCTGCGCCCGCAGCAGCGAAGTCTGCGCCATTGCCATGCATTTTTAAAAAGCCCCTAGCCTAGCTGCTGATTTTTTTCATGGCTTTTTCAAAACTGCCCAGCTTCACGGCTTCTTCATAAAGCTTGACTTTATAGTCAATTTTATGCAGATATTTTTGAAACTGCTCAATCTGCGCCAAAACTTTCAGCTGCTGCTGCTTAAACATTTCCAAGCGCTGCGGCAGCGTGGAATCGCCCTCGCGGAACCAGTCTATATACTGCTTAATGCCTTTAAGCGGCATGCCGGTTTCTTTGAGGCATTCAATAATAGAGAGCCAGCCTAAATCATTATCCGAAAACATGCGCAAGCCGGAACTGCTTTTGCGTACAAACGGCAGCAGCCCCTCTTTTTCATAGTAGCGCAGGGTGTGGACGGTCAGTCCGGTTTTGGCGGCAACTTGCCCGATTGAATAGTACATCTTTAAATTCTCCGTAAAATAAATATTTTTTGTGTATCTTTCAAAAAAGTCTTGACTTAGAGTAAGCTCTAAAGATTAAACTGTCAAGCGTTAAAGAAAAAATTCAAGGAGGAAAAATGTCTAGATTACTTATTTTAGCCTTGGCTGTAATCGCTGTTTTCGCCGGCTTTTCAGCCTATCAGAAAGCTCTAGCGCAAACGGCAGAAACTGCAGAAGCCGCGCCGAAAAATAACGGTAAAATTTTAATTGCCTATTATTCTTGGTCCGGACACACCAAAAAAGTTGCCGAAGCCATTCAAGAAGAAATCGGCGGCGATTTGTTTGAAATTCAGCCGGAAACACCTTATTCCGATGACTACAAAACTGTTGTAGACCAAGCCAAAAATGAAATCAGCGACGGCTATCGTCCGGCTCTGAAAAACAATGTTGAAAACATTGCTCAATATGACACCGTGTTTATCGGTTCGCCGAACTGGTGGGGGACAATCGCTCCGGTGGTCAGCACTTTTATTGAACAAAACGACTTATCCGGCAAAACCGTAGTTCCGTTTATTACGCACGGCAGCGGCGGCGAACAAAACACCATTACAGACTTAGAAAAACAATGCAAAGGCTGTTTGGTGCAGAAAAACGGCTGGGTTGGCTTGAGCAGCCGCACTTGGGGAATTTCCGGCTGGCTGAAAGATATCGGCTTTAAGAAATAACCGGTAAGAAACAAGCGGAGCGGCGATAGCAATACCGCCGCTTTATTCTTATAAATTGTTGCAGATTTCAATCGGCTTTTCTTTTGTAAAAACCTTCATAGACTTCTTCATATTTATCATATATTTCCGGTTTTATGATGAAATTATGCAGGTAATGATAATTATCCGGCGGCAAAGCATCTTTTTTCAAAGCCGCATCGCATTTAATATTTTTATTCATGGAAATATATTCAATTTTATTGGTCTGCAGATAGTCATTTATATCAAATTCCGGATATCGGTCATACAGAATGCTGTCAATAGCTTCCATATACGGATAAAACCAATAATAGTGGTGCAGAGGCTCCCAGACATAAAATACATCTCCGCAGTTTAATACGGTTTTATTTTCTGAACTTTCCAGCAAACGCATAATTCTCAGCGAGTTTTTGTTATTATAAAGACACAGCATAAAAGCATTGATAAAAATACCGGCAATAAGGCACAATTTTATGGTATTTATTAAAACGCTGTCGGTTATATCCCGGCAAATTAAGGCAAAAATTACTGCCGAGAAAATAAAAAAGTATACAAAATAATGCGGCAGCGCAGCAGAAAAACACAGCAGATGGAATATTTCGCCGAATAATAAAATAATTACTATATTTGCATTGAAATCTGTTCTATGCTTAATAATAAAAAATGCCGAGGCAGCTATTGCAAAAACAACATATATTCCATAAGAGTTTATAGTCGGGTTACTGTAAATTGTCAGGTCGTTGGAAAAAGGAGCTGCTTTGAACAAATAGCTGTTGAACACCCAGTTCAGCTGAAAATATTCAGCCAGCGAATCCGTAAAATATAAAAACAGCAGCGCCGCGCTCAAAATAAGCAGAGACGCGACAATGGCGGCGCCCAATGCTTTCGGGCTGATTTGTTTTTTATACAGCAGCCAAATTGCCGGAAATATCAAAGGGAAAATACTGAATATCAGCGTTTGTAAAAATAAAAACGAGATGGTAAAATTAACCCCGCACCACACTAAATCTTTTGTTTTTTTATTTTGGCAAAAAGCAAAAAACTGATACAGTCCCAGCAAATAGAAAAAACGCGCGAAAGTATCCGGCTTAAAAATTGAAAAAGTGTACCAGCTTACATAAATCATAAAAGAAAAGCATATCGCAAGGCAGGCCGTTTTAGTTCCGCCGAAAAAACGTTTTACCCAAAAGAAAAAAACTGTCAGGCTTCCGGCAGAAAACAATAAAGCAGCAAATCTGGCTATATACAAATCAACTTCAAATTGCTGCGGCAGAATTTTCATCAGCGGCGCCCAGACAAACCACAGCAAAGGATGATGATGTTCAAAAAAATCACGGTAAGGAAAATATCCCTGAGTAATAAACCAGCTTACGCGTAAATGCTCCATTTCATCAACAATCGCCGTGTTGCCGTAAAAATAGCACAGGACAACACCCAGCGCATTCAAAAATAACATTGCAAAAATAAATGGATAAAATGATTTTCGCTGATAGATGTTTTCCATATCAAGCTCCGGAGATAGTTTAAGACTGCTCTTTTAGTTGACGCCTTTATCCAGCGGGTCAAAGTTCAGGCGCAGGGTACTCCAGCTGTCATAATTGCCCGAATATTTGCCGGCAAACACATCTTTAAACGCCTGCTGAGTAGCAATAATGGCGCGCTGAGCGCTTTCGGCTACCGAACGATAGCTTGGGTCGGAATTAAAGCGGCTCATATCCAGAAATTCAATCTTTTTAATACTGCCGTCGCGGTTCAGATATACTCTGATTTCTACCCGCATATTTTCTACCCCGATAGCTCCCGGGTCCAAGTTCCAGTTTTGGCGCAGCAGGCTGGCAATGGCGTCGGTTTCGGTAATGGTTAAGTCGCTCAGATATGAACCGTTGCTGCTGCCGCCCTCAATACCCATGTTATTGACCTGCGTACCCTCTTTAATCATAGCGCTTTGCGTGGTTTCGCCGATATCCAGATTTTTGGTATTGTCAATTTCCTGCATCAGGCTCTTTAAAGCGCTGCTTTGCAAAGCGGCCTTTTCTTCCGGCTTAGCTTTTTTAGTATCTTTCGGCTTATTATCCGGCTGCGGCTTTGGTTTAGGCTTTGGCTTAGAATCCGGAACCGGCGGCTTTTTAGGCGTAGGTTTCGGGTCGGGTTTTCTATCCGGTTTCTTTTCCGGCTTAGGCGCTTCCAGATAGTCTTGCTTTACTTCTGTCGGCTGCTCGTCCGGAGCGGTTTCCGGCTGTTTTTCCGGAGCAGCTTTAGGCTCCGGCTTTGCCGGTTCCGGCTCAGGCTCCGGCGCCGTATCTTTAGTATATTGCACTTCTTCTTTGCGTTCAGCCACGGTTGCCTTGCGGTCTTCAGGACCAAACTCAGCCTTGGCCGGCAAGTTGGTCATTTCATCAATGCGTACCTGCGACAAATCAACAATAATCGGCGCGCTGCCCAAAGTTAAATCATTATGCCAAAAATTCGGCATATCAATCATAAAGAGCAAAAACACCGCTATATGCAGAAATATGGATTGTTTCAGATACTTATTCATCGGCTGCTATTTCTTACTTTTAGTCTTGTTTTTTGTATTGTTTTTACCGGCATACGGCTTGGCTTCGGTCTTTAGCCCGACTTTGTCGTAACCGGCTTCTTTCAGCATAGCCATTAAGCCGATAACCCGTCCGTAGGCGGTTGTAGTATCGCCGGAAATAGTTACGGACAAAGCATCGTTGGCGCCTTTAATACCTTTCAGGCGTTCCAAAATATCGTCATCGTTCACTACAGATTCGCCGATATAGTAATAGCCTTCTTTATCTACGCTTATATTAACAGACGTTTCATTGCCCTCCAAGCTCTTTCCGCCGACTTTAGGCAAATCCAACGGAATGCCGGAAGTCATCAGCGGAGCGGCAACCATAAACACCACCAGCAAAACCATCATCACGTCCATAAGGTTGGTAATATTTACATCGGCTTTGCGGCGCGACTGGCGGCGGGTATATAAAGAATTTTGCATAAATGCCATAATTACTCTCCCGCCATGTCGGCTTTCAAAGTAGTTTCATCAATTTCACGAGACAAAATGGTTGTAAACTCGGCCATAAAGTTTTCAAGCTTTTTAGCATAGCGGTCAATCGCCGTAGTAATGGCGTTATAGGCAACCACCGCCGGAATAGCGGCAATCAGACCGAATGCAGTTGTAAACAAGGCTTCAGCAATACCCGGAGCCATAGCCGAAAGGGAGTTGCTTTGAGTGGCGGCAATGGCGTTAAAGCTGTTAATAATACCCCAAACCGTACCAAACAAACCAATCAGCGGAGCCACAGAACCGGTGGTAGCCAAAAAGCCCAAGTGCGTGTCCAAGCTATCCAGTTCCTTATCCATAGACACCATCATGGCTTTTTCAATACGCTGCTGCAATGACACGCCGCGGATGCTGCGGTCGGTTTTGCCTTTCATCAAGGTGTTGCGTTTCCACTCGCGCATAGCCGCTACAAACATAGAAGACATCGGGTCGCGCGGACGGTTGCCGATAGCTTCAAAAAGTCTATCCAGCGAGCCGCCGGACCAAAAAGCCTCTTCAAACTTTTTAGACAGGCTGCGCACCTGACGCAAGGTAGAAAATTTTTCCATGATAATCGCCCAAGACCAAACTGAAACGGCTATCAAGCCAATCATAACCACCTTGGTAATTGTGTCGGACGACCATACCAAATCCCATAAAGACATCTGTTCCGTTGCGGTTTGTGCAACATCTGAAAGAGTTTGTGTTTCCATTTGTATAACCTTATTAAATTGCAATTTTCTTTTATTGGCTCGTAAATTAGCACGAATTATTAAATATTCAATTAAATTTTAACAAAAAACGACAATTTTTGTATAAAAAAAATATCGCGTTCATAAACCAAAAGTACATTTGATTTATAAAACGCGATACAATTAAAATAGTTCGGTTACGCTTGCTCCTAAAGATGCAACACCGCCGACTACCATAATAAATAAAAATACACTAACCATTGTTTTAAAAGTTTAAAGGGTTTAACATTTTTCTGAAATAATTTTCTGCCGATTAGCTGAAGATCTTTTTAACACCGTTGTAAGCTAAGATTATGGCAATGACATAGAAGAATCCAGCACAAACGGTTGAAAAACTCCATGAAAAGCTTAAAACAGAGCTAAATGGTGCGAATAAAGATCCTAACCACCAAAAGAAAATTATAGCTATAATAGCGCCTACGATATTGGAAATACCGGATAAATCGCTGTTACGCAAAATACCCCAAACTACCAAAACGATGAAAGCAATTACAAGTCCCATAATTAAAAAATTTTAAGAGTTTAACGATTGAATTTTAAATAACCTAAATTAAAGTAAAATAGACGTTAATCCTAAAACAGAAAAACTACGAAACCTATACATAACATGTAAACAAAATTTCTTCTATAATACTTAATTTAATCAATTTTATTATAGACATTTTTTTGCATTTTGGCAATAAAAAAAGAGACCGGAAGCCTCTTTTTTGTTTTATTTTTTGCTTTGATACCACTTGACGGCATCGGCGCATTGCTCCTGCGTCATTCCCTTGACACGGCAGCGGTTGACTTCCACCGTCGGTGCCTTATCCAAATTATAGCACCCCTCGCCCAGCAGCACCACATCCTTATAGGTTCTTACCCCCGGATTGAGCCGGTTCATCTGAATAGAAGTGTCCATATCCGGCCAATGCAGCTTAAAGCTGAAGTTTGTGACGCGCTCGGTTAAATCATTCAGCACATAAATACGCAGCGAACAGCGCACCCAATCGTCAAAACTGCGGTTGATTTTGTAATCTTCATACGAAATCAAAATAGAGCGCGGCGGATTGTCTATCACAATATCGCCGTCAACCATTTTCAGAGTATAAACTTTGCGTTCGCTGTTATCATACACTTCCGGCTCATCGTTGCTGAAATTTTTGACAACGTAGTTTGGAGCGCCGTTTTCATCCAATATCGGCATATCGGCGTTGTCTTTTTTTTGAGCTGCTGCAGACGGCTGGGCCGTTTTAGCTTTTTGCTGCGCCTGAGTTTTCGGTGCATTTTGCGACGGCGCCAGCATCTGAGCCTGAACAGCTGAAGAAATTCCGCATAAAAGCAGCAATGTGCAAAGTTTTTTTAGCATATTTTTTACCCTGAATATTATTTGATTTCAGCCAAAGTAGCGTTGATATTCTGCAAATCTCTCATAGCATCGTCATAATCGGTTTTAATTTTTGCCACTTCGCTGGCTTTTTCTTTTTCTGCCTGCTGAGCAATCACGCTTTCCGGAACATCTTTAAATTCTGAGTAATATTCCGGATTTTTAGAATCTATATAGTCAAAATTGCCGGCGCAGCCTTTGCCTTGGCTGACAACCTTGCTGTTTTTAACCTGAACTTTTTCGCCTTCGTTCATGCAGGATTCCACCGTATAGGTCAAGTTGTCAAACAGCAGGAAGCACTTGTCGGTGTCTACGCTGACTTGAAAGCTTTTTTGCGCGTGCGGAGCAATATCGCTCATGGTTACATCGGCCGAAACAACAGTTTTAGCGTCTTTGCCTGTGTTTACTTTAATATCCTGACCGTTCAGGCTGAATTTGCCGGAAATATTATCTTCCCACGAAAACTTCAGCTTAGCTTCCGCAACAGCCTTGTTCATGCGGTTGAAAGCAGTCACGATAAAATTACATTTATCAATAATTCCGTCTTTATTGGTAACCGGCTGAATATTTTCTATACGGAAGATAATGGCGCCCACATCGGAAGTCTCTTCTTCTTTTTTAGCTTCATCGGCATAAGCCGGATTTAAGGCAGCTGCCACAGTCAAAGCGCCTAAACCGGATAATAACATTTTGTTAAAAATACGCATTTTTTTACTCCAAACTATTTAAATATGCTGACAGTATATTGCCTTATTATTTAATTTTCCTTAATTTTTTGAAAAATTCAAGCCTCTTGCAATTTTCGCTGCAGGCGCAGCAAATCGTTCCAAGCCTTATTTTTTTGCTGCGGGCTTCTCAGCAAATACGCCGGATGGAAGCTGGATAAGGTCGGGATAACCTTGCCGCCCGCTGTTGTATAGTCTATCACATGGCCGCGCAGGTGCGAGATGCTATCGGCATTATTCAGCACCGCATTAGCCGCGCTTCCGCCCAGCAGAAAAATACATTTAGGATTAACCAGCTCTATCTGTCTTTGCAAAAACGGCAGGCATACCGCAACTTCGCCGTCGGTCGGAGTGCGGTTTCCGGGCGGACGCCACGGCAGCACGTTGGTAATATAGCATTCATCGCGGTTCAACCCGACAGCGGCAAGCATTTTAGTCAGCAGCTGCCCGCTGCGTCCGACAAACGGCTTGCCCTGCATATCTTCATCTGCTCCCGGAGCTTCGCCGATAAGCATAACTTCAGCCGTGGGGCTGCCATAGCCGAAAACTGTGGAATTTGCCGAAAATTTTAATGAACAGCCTTCAAATTTTTCCATAACCGCGCGGAGTTCATCCAGAGTCTGAGCCGAGGCGCATACTTCGCGGGCATTATTGCAGGCGCCGCTGTTATTCTGCGCCAGCAATGTCGTTGCCGGACGCATTTCCGCCGCCTGACGGCTCGGAAGCACAGGCTGAACCGCCGCACTATTCATCGGCTGAGGCACAGGAGCTGTTTTTGACTGCAAAGCATTAAGCGGAGCATCGCTGCAGATTTCATCCACACCGCTCAGCATATACCATTGCAAAATTTCTTCATTGTTCATTTTTTCACCATCTTTGCCGATTATACGCAAAAATACTTTTTTTGCAATATACTAAAGACTCTTTACACATTGCTAATAAATTCTATATATTATATAACTTAATTGTGCATTAGGAAAAAGAAGGCAATGAATAATATTATGAAAAAAACTGTTTTTGCTGTTGTTTTAATTTCGGCCGCCGTTTTGGCCTGCTCTCAAAACATACTTAACTTTGAAACCGCAGACAAAAATCCGATACATCCGGTGTTTGACAAAGACGGCTACTGGAAAACTCCTAATTTTAGGCTGAAACTGGGAAAAGACGGCACTCTTTCATATTATAGCTCAAAGTCTGTTTACGGCGCCGCACTCGCCGCCCATGTCGCCGCTCTCCGCCATGATTACAGCGAAGCCGCGGAATATTATAAAATTATTTTGGAAAAAGATCCGGACAATAAAACCATAAACCGCGCCGCATATATTCTGCTGGCCTTAAACGGAGACTGGGACACCGCTGCCGCCTATGCGCAAAAAGATTTTGACGGCGGAAACAAAAACTTGCTTTCGTCCACCGTTATTGCCGCGTATGATTTTAATACCGGAGCTTATGCTAAAATGCGCAAAGACCTTGCGCCGCTAGGCAAATCTCAGTTTTATAAATCTTTTGTAACTCCGCTGTTTGACGCGTGGTCTTATGCCGCCGAGCATCAGGAAGCCGCCGCGGTAAAAAGCTTAAGCAAAATAAAAGACCCGCAGCTGCTGTCGCTGAAACTGGCTCACAGCGGCATGATTTATGACTATTTAGGCAATACAAAAAAAGCTGATGAAAGCTATAGAAAGCTGCTTAAAGACTATCCGCAGGAAGTTACCTACCGTCTAATGGAAGTTATGATAAACTTTTATGCCCGCCACGAGCAGAAAGACTTAGCCCTGCAGATTTATAACCGCTACAACGACGGCGGCGCGCTGGCGATTTTAGTTTCCGGCTTACGGCAAAAAATTGACGATACCGATACAGAAACTCCGGCTGTGATAAACACTCCGCAAAAAGGCTTAGCCGAAGCTATGTTTAATGTCGGCACTTTATATCGTTTTGCCAACAACGCAGAACTGGCGCAAATATATTTAGCGGCTTCCGCTTATTTAAATTCAAATTACGACATCACTAAATTTGCGCTGGCAAATATTTATGAGGACGGCGGCTATTATAAAGAAGCGAATCGCCTGTATGAACAAATAGATAAAGATTCCGGCTCATACTATATCGCACAGCTGAAAATAATAGAAAATCTTAACACGCTCAAAGATTACGGCACCGCAGCCGAAAAACTGCGTCTTCTCTTAAAAGACTATCCGGATAATATTCAGCTTTTGAATAACTTGGCGGATATTGAACGCGAGCAGAATAACAAGCAGGAAGCCGTAAAAATCTACAAAAAAGCTCTGGCTGTGCAAAAAGAGCCTAACGGCACGGTTTGGCCGATTTATTATGCCTTAGGCGCAATTTATCATCAGGAAAATCAGCATCAGCAAGCCGTTGAATATCTGCAGAAAGCTTTGGAACTAAGCAGCCGCAACCCAAATGTTTTGAACTATTTAGGCTATGTGTACTTAACAGACGGCACCAATACAGACGAGGCGGTGCAGATGATTATTGACGCCTACAGCAAATATCCGTATGAAGGACACATTATAGACAGCTTAGGCTGGGTATTTTTCCGGCTGGGGCAATATGACAAAGCCGCTGCATATTTAGAGCAGGCTGCCGATATAAATCCGGCAAACGCTGTAATCTGCGACCACTTGGGCGATGCTTACTGGTTTATCGGGCGCAAAAACGAAGCAGTTTATCAATGGCAGCATGCCTTGGTTCTCAAAGAAGACGCCGACGCCATAAATAAAGAAGACATCCAAAATAAAATTGACAGCGGAATTATAGAAAACAAAGTTTTAAGCCTGACAAATCCCAAAATACAGGAAAGGCTGGATCAGATTTCATCTAATCAATAAAAAATATAAAGAGCGCTTTTCCCTGCTTGACAAAAACAATGTTTTGTCATAAGATTTAGCTAAATCTTAATTATTTACTTAAATTATTAGCCTTATGGATAATTATTCTATTTTTCCGTTATTGTTAATGGTGTATTTTGTAGCAGTTGCCGCCGGATGTGCAGAATTGCCGCAAAAAGCCTTAAAGCGCTGCCCGTTTCTTTTTTACGGAACCTTAACATGCGCCACCATATTGTTTACGGCAATGTTTATTAACTTGCTGATAACAAAGGAGCTGCCAGAAGCCAGCCGCTTTGAGTGGTATCTTTTCTGGCCTTGCTGCGGTCTGCTGTTTATACTGACGCTGGTCGGCATGATGGAAGTTTCTAAGCGCCGCACCCAGAAAAAACTCAGCTCTATAGAGTTTTGCCTGAGCGAACTGTTTTTGAGCGGCTCCGTCCTGACTTTAGCCATATATTTTATATATCTGCAAGTCAGCCGCGGAACAATTTTATAGCACTAAAAGCCTGAGTTCTTTATGGACTTAGGCTTTTTGCTTTCCGGCAGCAAAAGCCTAAAAAACAGCATAAAATCTATCCATTGTAAATGCCTCTTTGATTTTGCAGTTGACTTATGGAGTGCGGCTGATATAGAATGAGTATAGTAATTAACTTAAATATAGAGGAAAGAAAGATGAAAAATAAGCTAAGCAAAGGTCTCTCT
>CAVKTH010000055.1:0-11329 GCA_963659495.1 Bacteroidaceae bacterium
TTAAGTACCCCTCACCCGACGCCAAGGCGTCACCCTCTCCCTCACGGGGCGAGGGTTCTGAATTGCTCCGCCCTTGGTGCGACAAGATCCTAGGCACAGACTGTGCGTCACGGCCTAGGATGACTGGCGGCAGAGGCGCAAATTCCTTTGGTAGGTCAATGATAGAAATGCTCGGTGTGCTGGCGATTGTTGGGGTGCTGAGCGTCGGAGGGATTGCCGGATATTCCAAAGCTATGCTGATGTGGCATTCAAACAAGCAAAAAGACTTGCTGACAACGCTTATCAATAATGCTATTACGCTTAAACCTAATTTATCTACCTTGAGGGAAAACCGCTCGCAGACTATTACTGATGTTTTCAGCGCGATGGGCTGTATACCTGAGGGCTTTACCTATAAAAACAATGTGATATATGATGCTGATAATAATTCAATCAGTATAACTTACGGAATTGACTATGACAGGCAAAAAGATGATTCTTTGAAAAGAGTATTTAAATATGCAATCAGAATTGCGACTATTGAGGGAACCGGAAAACTTTCTATATCTATGAAAGAGTATTGCAAAAATTTGATTATGGCCGCTCAGTCAACGCCGAATGAGGTTCTGTCTGTAGATTTTTCCAGCAAAGATTCTGATTCTTGGTCAGGCACCAGCGGAGCTTTGATTTTTAACCGCAGCCTCCTAGGGCAGACCTCTCCGGCGCAGATAAATGAACGCTGCAATATAGCTATTAAAGAAAACGGGCGAGGGTACTTTAGAATTTTGCTGAATCCTAATTAAGCGAGGATTTTAAAATAAATCATCATGCGAACCGGTGGCTACTAAAATAAGTTCAGTTTCGGTTGTACGATAAATTAAAAGCTAGTCATTTGCTATGTGGCATTCGCGGTAGTTTTGCCAATTACCGCTTAAAGCATGGTCTTTGTGTTTGGACGGCAGATTTTCACATTCAGCCAATTTTTCTACAATTTCGTAAAAAAGGTCTAAGTTATAATGCTTCTTTTTATAATTTTTCAACTGCCTTAAAAAGCAAGTATCATGTACGATATTCAGCATTAGTCTTCCTCATCAACTAATGCTTTCAGGCTGTTAATATTGGAGTGTTTACAAAAATTCTGTGTGTCTTTACCTGCAATATAATCGTCAGCGCGTTTCATGGCTGTTTGCAGTTCGGTGTTTGGCTCGTCATAGAGTTTCAGCATAAACGGAATACTGCGTGTGTTTCTGATTTGAGCAAAAAACAAACGAACGGCATCAGAGGTTGTTAAGCCCAAACGACTAAGCACATCTTCTACGTCGGCTTTTAAATTTTCATCTATCCGTATATTTAAATTAACCATTTTTACTCTCCATTTGTAATATATTGTAAAGCGTCTAAAGTGCAATGTCAATACAAATATAGTATAATGACGGAAATATTAAATATAGCCAAATGGTAAAAAAGCCTGATGTTTTGAGGCATCAGGCTTTGCAGTAAATCAGCGTTCCAGTTTTTTATAGCGGATGCGGTGCGGGTTGCAGGCGTCTTCGCCGAGGCGGGCTTTTTTATCTTTTTCATAGTCTTCAAAATTGCCCTCAAACCACTCCACATGTCCGTTATCTTCATAGGCTAGAATATGAGTTGCCAGACGGTCTAAGAACCAGCGGTCGTGCGATGTTACCAGCACACAGCCCGGATAGTTATTGATTCCCTCTTCCAGCGAGCGCAGAGTATCAACATCCAAATCGTTGGTAGGTTCGTCCAGCAGAATTACATTGGCGCCTTTACGCAGCATTTTTGCCAGATGCACACGGTTGCGCTCACCGCCGGAAAGCTGTCCGACTTTCTTTTGCTGGTCAGAGCCTTTAAAGTTAAACTGTCCGACATAGGCGCGTGAAGACACTTCATTTTTGCCCAGCTGAATCATATCCAAGCCGTCGGAAACTTCCTCCCAGACGTTTTTATCCGGATTCAGCTCGTCGCGGGATTGGTCTACATAGCCAAGATCAACCGAATCGCCGATGCGAATCTCTCCGGAATCCGGGTTTTCCTGTCCGGTAATCATTTTAAACAAAGTGGTTTTGCCGGCGCCGTTCGGTCCAATAATGCCGACAATCGCCCCCTTTGGAATTTTGAAAGACAAATCATCAATTAAAACTTTGTCGCCGAAAGCTTTGCTGATGTGGCTGGCTTCTATAACCAAATCGCCTAAACGCTCCGTCATCGGAATATTGATATGAGCCGTACTGATTTTCTCGCGTCCGGCTTGTGACAGCAGCTCATCATAAGCATTGATACGGGCTTTAGATTTTGCCTGACGGGCTTTAGGATTCTTATGAATCCACTCCAGCTCCAGCGCCAAAGTACGCTGACGGGCGTTTTCTTCGCGAGCCTCCTGAGCCAGACGCTTTTCTTTTTGCTCCAGCCAAGAAGTATAGTTGCCCTCATACGGAATGCCTTGACCGCGGTCAAGTTCCAGAATCCAGCCGGTTACATTATCCAAGAAATAGCGGTCGTGCGTAACCATAACCACGGTGCCGTTATAGTCTTTAAGGTGGTGTTCAAGCCATGCTACGGATTCGGCGTCTAAATGGTTTGTCGGTTCGTCCAAAAGCAGCAAGTCAGGCTTTTGCAAAAGCAAGCGGCACAAAGCCACGCGGCGCTTTTCTCCGCCGGAAAGCTTGGTTACATCGGCATCGGCCGGCGGACAGCGCAGGGCATCCATGGCAATCTGCACGGTGCGCTCAATATCCCAGCCGTTGCAGGCATCTATTTTTTCCTGTAATTCAGCTTGTTCTTCTATAAGCGCATTCATTTCGTCATCGGTCATCGGCTCGGCAAATTTAGCTGAAACTTCTTCAAAGCGCTGTAAAAGCTGCTGAGTTTCGCCCAAGCCGTCCATAACATTCTGCATTACATTTTTGCTGGGATCCAGCTGCGGTTCTTGCTCCAAGTAGCCGATTTTTACGCCGTCGGCCGCCCAAGCTTCGCCGCTGAACTCTTTATCTATACCAGCCATGATTTTAAGCAAAGTAGATTTACCGGCGCCGTTAACGCCCAATACACCGATTTTAGCTCCTGGAAAAAATGAGAGTGTGATATTTTTAAAGAGTTCTCTCCCTCCCGGTAAAACTTTAGTAAGGTTTTGCATAACAAAAATGTATTGGTACGAAGCCATTATATTCTCCTGTTTAGTTAAATTGGTTAGCGTAGCGGCTGTAGTTAGAATCTTTTAATTCCAGCTTTGGCGCATTTTGCCTGTTTTTTTCAGCATTTGCAAGTGCTTTTTTATAGGTTGCCAAAGCTTTGTCATAAACCTGCGGGTCATTTTTATATAAGCTGGAGGCGTCATAAAGCTTGCGCGGGGTCAGCATGGTGCCGTCATAAAGCTTGATTTTGCCGTCGGCATACAGCGTGGTCTGAAAAATTTTTTGGCGGTTAAAGTTATATACTATCTGATCGCAGTCGGCGTAATCTGTTTCATAAACATTTGACATGGAGCTGATTTTAGCTTCGTTATAAGTCTGCATTGCTTGCTGCTGAAGTGCATCGCTGGGCGATTTTGTTACCAGCAAAGCCCGGGCCAAAAGCTCGTATTTTTGATATTTGCGGGCGCGGCAAGCCAGACCTTGACCGGCAATATAGCCCAGCTGCTGCATTTCTTCTAAATATGTAAGATCTTTGGCGGCAGAATTTTGGGCAACCAAGCCATAAAATAAAATACTCAGCAAAATCAACTTTTTCATTGTTTTTTATCCTCTTTATAATAAGCGTATATATAATGATATAGGCCTAAAAAATAAAATATATCTTAATTTTGTGGAAATATATAAAAAGAATGCTTGACATTTGCAGATAAATAGCTTATTTTGCGCTCAAAATGTTTTGTAAAGGATAAGAAAAATGAAATGTTTCAGTTCGTTAAAATCTAAAAAAGAACGCGATAAGGACTGCAAAGTTGTTCGCCGTAAAGGACGCGTTTATGTGATTAACAAAAAGAACCCGAAGCTGAAAGCTCGTCAGGGTTAATATAAAAAGCACAATTCAAAAAAGGTTCTCAAGCGAGAGCCTTTTTTATTGTACTAAAAATGATATGAATAATAACATATCAGCAAATATATAATTTATCGGCTTAAAGAAAGCGAATAGGGAAAATCGGGAATTTTCAGGAGAAATGAACAAATTGTGAGCTGTTTTAATGAAACGGCCTGCAAAGGTCGGGGAGTTCGCAAATCATAATTCAGATTGATTTCTTACACCTTTAAAAGCATTAGAACCGATTAACACTTTTTGTACATACATGTAAGACTCCCCGCTGTTGGAGATATATTCCTGCAAGAGGAACTAACAAGCTTTCTGAATTATTAACTTGCGACAGTTAAGCGGCATGTTTCATACCGCAGAATAAAGCTCTTATGAAGCGGAATATATAATATATTATTGCATAATGCAATATATTTTTTTAAAACCTGACAAAAAGTCTAATATAAAATGTAAAAGAGGTAGTTTAATATTATATTATTCTAAATAAAGTAGAATGTGCTGAAAATAGTAAATAGGCAGTCAAAAATAATTATTTTATAAAATCATTTGACTCGCGCCAAAAAATTATATAGCCTTATTTATAGATATGGAAAACCATATTCAGGGCGTCGAAAACCCTTTTACTAAATTGAATAGTCGCTTTTGAGCATAAGCGACTTAAAATCGTATATGCCGACTTCTGTTCTGTTGGACGGATGTCGGTGAATAAGGCTATATGCTGAATAAGCCGAGCCGTTTTTTTATTCAATTTAGTGACGGTTTTCGAACATCCGCCCGCTTTTTACGGCGGGTTTTGTTTTTTATATAACAAAATTAAACGGAGTTGGAAAATATGTATAAGAATTTTGAAAAAGGCCGTTCCATGATAGAAATGCTGGGCGTGCTGGCGATTATCGGAGTGCTGAGTGTCGGCGGAATTGCAGGTTACTCCAAGGCTATGGAGATGTGGAAGCTGAACAAGGCAAATGAAGAATACAGCTACTTAATCCAAGGGCTGATAGAGCAAAAAGACAATATCATGGCGAATAATGTAACCGGAGGCTTGGCTGCGGTTGTTACAGCGCTTAATCTGGTGCCGGAAACATGGAAAGATGCTGTCGGAACTGTTAATAACGCGACTTTAAGCGACCCGCAGGGAAATTTAATAAACGTATTTGTCCGCGAAAAAAGAATTGTTGTAGACTTTTATTTAGGCGGACTAACCGGAGATGATAAACAATCGCTTAGTTTTTCTAAAAAATTCTGCATGTCGTTAATGCAAAACACGGTGCAGCCGCTGGCTCCGGTTTTATATTATTCGCGTCTCGCTCATATTTGGGATGCTCAGCATATCTACTACGGCAGCCAATTCTGCGGAGCAGGGCGGACTTGCCTGAAAGATTTGACGCTGCCGGAAATAAAAGAAATATGCGACAGCTGTACCGGCATCAGATGCGCAATCGTTTTGGAATTTTAAAAGCAGCTCTATGCAAAAAAAAGCCCGCCAAAAGGCGGGCTTTCTAAATCCGTTATACCGCAGATTATCTTGAGTAGTACTCAATAACCAGATTCGGTTCCATCATAGCAGCGTATGGAACATCATCAAACTTAGGTACAAATGTATATTTTGCAGTAAGTTTTTTAGAATCTACTTCCAAATAACCCGGAAAATCGCGGGTCTGAGATTCAATAGCAGCAGCTACCAAAGCCAAGCCTTTAGATTTTTCACGAACTTCAATTACATCGCCTGCTTTAACTTGATAAGAAGGGATGTTTACTTTTTTGCCGTTAACAGTAACATGGCCGTGGTTAACAAACTGACGGGCAGCAAATACGGTTGGAACAAATTTAGCTTTGTATACCAAGTTGTCCAAACGAGATTCCAACAAACCGATTAAGTTTTCGGCAGCATCGCCTGAACGGCGGATAGCTTCGGCATAGTATTTGCCAAACTGTTTTTCAGAAATATTACCGTAGTAAACTTTCAGTTTTTGCTTAGCATTTAATTGTTCGCCGTAGTCGGTAACTTTTTTCTTTCTCTGACCATGCTGGCCAGGGCCGTAAGAACGTTTGTTGAACGGGCTGTTTGCATCGCCCCAGAGGTTTTCGCCATAGCGGCGGCTGTTTTTCTTTTTAGCAGCAACAATACTTTTCATAAGTTTAAATCCTTTATTTTTGTTTACATTATTGTCCCGATAGTTTCACGCCAAAATACGGAAACGAGGTTGCGCCTTAACACAATCTGCATTCTCGGAAGTGGTGTTAAAGTAACCCAAAAAATCTGTTTTTTCAAGCAAAAAATACAAATAACGCTGGATTTTTCATAAAATTCTTTTACAATCAGCGCCAAGGAGAAAATAATGTCATATAATCTGATGTTTCAAAAAGCTGTGGAACTGCAGCAAAACGGCGCATTAAATGAGGCGGAGCAGCTTTACCGGCAAATTCTGGAAACAGCTCCGGACAATGCCGATGTTTTGAACTTGCTGGGGCTGATTGCCCAAACCCGCGGTCTGCACAGCGAGGCTATAGGCTATTTTTACCGCGCCGCGGCTTCTGCTCCCAAACATTTTCCGATTTTTTTCAATCTGGGAATATCGTTGGCAGCGGTCGGACGTCCGATTGAAGCGATTGAAGCCTATAAAAAAGCTTTGCTGCTTAAACCAGATTTAAAAGAAGCTTTTTTGTGTTTAGGCAACACCTATTGGCAGATAAACCGCAATGAAGAAGCCGCTGACGCCTTTCAGAATGCCCTAAATCTGGATGCGGATTATACAGACGCCGCCGTAAATCTGGCAGAAATTCAAAATGACGAGTCGGCTCTGCAGCTGCTGGCGCAGAAAAATCCCCAAGATGCGCGTCCTTTTTATTATTTGGGGCGCCGCCGCTTTGCCGAACAAAAATACAGCGAGGCGCTGCCGGATTTGCAAAAAGCCGATGCGCTGCTGGTTTCGGCAGAAATAAAAACTCTGCTGGCAGAAACTTTTTTGGCTTTGCAGCAAAAGGACAAGGCGCTGCCGCTGTTTTATCAGGCTTTGCAGCTGAATCCACATGATGCCGAAGCGGCTTTGCATATTGCCGACTTGGAAGCCGAAAACCAAAATTTCGGCGAGGCGGAAAAATATTATAAAAAAGCCGCGGAATTAAATCCGGAAAGCGTGCAGGCGCATGCCAACTATGCGAATATGCTGTGCAAGCGCAAGCGGACTTTGGAGGCGCTGGAAGAATACCGCGCGGCGGTGCGTTTGGCGCCGGAACAGCCGGAACTCAGCTATAATCTGGCAATAATTTTAAAAACTCTGGAAGATTACGAACAGGCTTTGGCGCTGATGTTTAACGCTTTTTACTTAGCGCCGCAGCATGCTGATTGGAGTCTGAATATTGCCGAAACAATCATTATATTTTATGGCAATGCGCCGGAAAAAGCTCTGAAAATTGCCGAAAACTGGTATAATAAAATGCCGGAAAATGTCGTCTCTAAACATCTGTGGGCGGCTTTGAACGGTAAAGTTCCCGATAACGAGACAGAATATAACCGCCTGCTGTTTGATGTTTTTGCCGATAACTATGAGCAAACTTTGCAGAATATCGGCTATTCCGCGGCGGCAAAAATAGCCGAAATAGCGCCGGATTTAAGCGGAAAAATCTTGGATTTAGGCTGCGGAACCGGCTTAACCGGAGCCAAAATAAAAAATCCGGCAAATGAGCTGTACGGTATAGATTTATCGGCCGCCATGCTGAAAGCCGCTAAAGCTAAAAATGTATATAAAAAGCTGGAACAGGCGGAGGCTGTAACCTATTTGCAGCAGCATAAAAATGAATTTTCGGCAATTACCGCCGCAGATGTTTTCTGTTATTTCGGCGATTTGCAGCCGCTTTTAGACGCCGCCGCGCCGATTCGGATTATATTTTCGGCAGAAACTGACGGACAAGCTGAAAATTATAAAATCCAGCCGAACGGACGCTATAAGCATAACCCGTTATATATTGAAAATGTCCTGAAACAAGCCGGTTATCAGAATATCAAAAAATATCCGCTGATTCTGCGCCAAGAAAACGGGCAAGATGTCAGCGGAATGATTTTTGATGCCTCGTTTTAGCTCAAAACAAGCTGCTGAATGCTTTTAGCCAAGCCGGTTTTGTCATCGGTTTCCACCAAAACTCCGTACAGAGTTCCGTCGCCTGCCGCCGGAGCCAGTTTGTCGCTGGTAACATAGCAGCGGCGCAGCCTGCTAATCGGAGCCGCCGGATCAAATCCCAAAACCGAATTATAGCAGCCGCACATTCCCACATCAGTAATATAGGCCGTACCTTGCGGCAGCACGCGGTAATCGGCTGTCGGCACATGGGTGTGCGTTCCGGCAACCAGACTGGCTCGGCCGTCCAGATAGTAGCCGAGGGCTAATTTTTCGGAGGTCGCTTCGGCGTGTATATCCACAAAAACCGCGTTTATATTTTTGCCGAGAGTATAATTTTTCAGAATGTTGTCAACGGTTTGCACCGGACAGTCAACCGCTTCCATATATAAGCGTCCGAGTACCTGAATTATTAGAATCCGGCGTCCGTCAGCCAGTTCATAAACCATAAAGCCGCGCCCAGGATTGCCGCTGGGTATATTAGCCGGACGGACAATCACTTTGCAGTCGTCCAGATACGGCACAATATCGCGCTGATTTAAAAAGTGGTTGCCGGTAACTAAAACATCGGCTCCTTTTTCTAAAAAATCGCGGCAGATTCCCGCGGTTACGCCAAACCCGTGGGCTGCGTTTTCCACATTAGCAATAATCACATCCGCTTTATAATCCGTACGGATTTTAGCTAAATTTTTTAGTACCACTTCACGCCCCGGGCGGGCTACAATATCTCCGCAATAAAATATACGCATATTTTCTCCTTTTTGCGTATGTTATAGCAAAAACAAAGATTTCTGCAAGTTTTATTTTTCGGACGGCAGAAGTCTTTTCTTTAGCGGAATTGCCGCCAGAATAATGCCGGCAACCACCAGCATAGCCCCGTAAATCTGCGAAGAATACAAGGTTTCGCCCAGCACATAGTGCGCCATGGTACAGCCGAACACCGGCAGCAGATAATAAATTATGCCGGTATGCACCAGTCCTATTCTTTTTATGGCCACATTCCACCATAAATAAGCCAGACCGGAATTTAAGAAACCGATGACCAATAAAATCAATGTTTCTTTTTTATCCGGCATGGGCATCGGGTCTATATCCTGCTGCAGAAGAAAATCCGGCGTACAGAACAAGACCGCCACAATAATCGCCGCGCTTAAAGAGGTTAAAGCCGGAAGCTTGGGCGGCAGGCGGCGCTGGCAAAGCGAATATACGGCAAACATAAAAGCTGTTCCCAGCATCCAGAGGTCTCCGGCAACAAAATCAAAGTTACGCAGATTTTCAAAATCTCCGTGCAAAATCACCGCCAAAACGCCGGCGAAAGCTAAAATAATACCGGCAACAACCCGAAAAGGCGGTATTTTATGCTGAAATAGGCTGTTTAAGACAATAATCAGCAAAGGACCTAAAGTGGCAATCAGCGACATATCAACGGCATTGGCGGTATGTCCGGCATAATAAACGCAGATATTAACCAGCGCTAAGCCGCTCAGACCCATAATTATGATATATTCCAGATTCTGCCAGAGCAGGCGGCGGTAAACCCACAGGCTTTTTAATGTAAACGGCAAAAAGAAAATCATCGCCAGAAACCAGCGGATAAATGAAATCTGCATAGGCGTGAAATTTAATAAAAGTTTGGCATATATGTAGTTCATACTCCACAAAAATACTGCCGCAACCGCTAAAATATAGCCCACAAACCGCAATAACATAACTTTTCTCCTTTGGCTGTGAATATAATCACTAAATAAAAATTTTCAAAAAAATGAAGAAATTAGTAATATTTATATGATAATTTAGATTAAAATAATCGGGAGACAGTTAATGAAAAAATTTATTTTACCTTTATTGCTGATTGCCGGCATGCTGGCGGTTGGTGCCGCAGAAGCCAAAAAATCGCAGCCGCAGCAGTCATCAGACCGGCAGATAAACTGGAGCAAAGAGCTGGATTTAAGCAAAGAGCAAAAGGCGCAGGTTAAAGAAATTTATAATCAAAGTCATGAAAAAGTTAAATCGCTTATGCAGCAAATAGATACGCTGCATCGGGAAATCGCCAATATCCGCAAAGAAGATGAAGCTAAAATCCGCAGCTTGCTAACCGAAAAGCAACAGATAAAATTTGATAAGGCGCAAGCCCGTCTAAATAAGGGAAATCCGGAGTTTGAAAAAGATGAAAACGGCAAAAAGCCGTCGCGGAAAAGAATGCGTCAATACGGCGGTTTTTAAAATTGACTTGCCAACCGGTTAAAATATGATTATTATCATAAAAAAATTGCAAAGGATACGGTTATGAATATAAAATTTTTGACAATAATTTTAAGTTTAGCTCTGGTTGCCGCCAATGCTAAGGCTGACGAACAGGAAGATATGGCTGCTTTTGGTTTGGATGATGAAATTGTAGAAATCAGCGAAGAAGCACCGGAAGCCGAGACTCCGGCTGCAGCTGCTGAAAAATCTGCAGAAGAGATACAGAATCCGGTTGCTGAAACACCGGCTGCCGCAGAAGATTCTGCTGAAAATGCTCAAGCTGAAAGCGAGGAAGCCTCTGCTGAAGAAAAAGCCGCGGAAGAAGAAATTAAGCAAGGCGTGGCTGAAATGCAGCAGAAAATTGAAGAAAATAAAGCTGAAATCAGCTATTTTATTCAAAATATGAATTTAGAGCCGAAACAGCTGGATGCAGCGCGTGAAATCAGCGAAGAGAGCCGCCTGCGCCAGATGCAGCTGCTGCAAAGCATTGAACAGCTGCAGGAACAAGTTAAAAGCTTGGAAGCCAAAAGTTTGGAAAAATTCAAAGGCGTGCTGAAACCGGAGCAGCAGGCAATGTTTGAACAGCTGAAAGATGTATATCTGCGCAGTCAGGAAACCAAAGCCGACTTGCAGCATGTAATTGAAGCTCAGGGCAGGATGTAAAAATCCGGTCTATTCAGGTCTTAGAGTGCAGAAGTTTAGACTTTTGCACTTTTTTTGTAAAAAAGTAAAAATTTTTGTTGCAAAAAAAAATAATTGTATTAAAAGTAACCATGTCAATGACGGAGTGTAGTTCAGCCTGGTAGAACGCTACGTTCGGGACGTAGAGGTCGCTGATTCGAATTCAGTCACTCCGACCAACAAAAAGCCTGCTATTTATAGCGGGCTTTTTTTGGTATTGGAGTGAGAATGAGAATCAGCGAGAAGCTGATTTGACAAGGACG
>CAVKTH010000056.1:0-11220 GCA_963659495.1 Bacteroidaceae bacterium
CTTTTGCACGTTCTTTAAGTACCCCTCACCCGACGCCAAGGCGTCACCCTCTCCCTCACGGGGCGAGGGTTTTGGATTGCTTCGCTGCGCTCGCAATGACGCCGTAAGTAATAACATCCTATCAAAGGGTTTGGATGTCGTGCGTCAATACGCCGCACTTTTGGAGCGACGTGTACAAACTGGTACACGAGCGAGAAAAGCGCTAGTAGTGACCCGACAGGCAAACCCGCTAGGGCGAAGCATGATTGAAATGCTCGGCGTTCTGGCGATTATCGGCGTATTGTCTGTCGGCGGAATTGCCGGTTATTCCAAGGCGATGGAAAAGTGGAAGCAAGATAAATGGATTCAGCAAATAGAAGAGCTGATTTTTAACATCAAAGATACATATAAACTAGAAAAACAATATGGAAAGCATAGTGAAGACATTCTGCCCGCCTTAAAAGAAATCGGCATTGTGCCTCAAGGCTTGTTAGATGATGATAACAGAGATTTATTCGGAAACAGAGTATCGGTTCACATGAAACCTTGGACGATTTATACTCGTTTAAATTTACAATTTGAAATATTGCCAAACAGCATGGCAGAATATAACTGCCGCGAATTATTCCATTTATTGCCGGTTTATACCGATATTATCTGGACTATAGTTTTATGTAACGGAGCAGGCTGCGGAAGCAATTGGCGTTATAGAATCTGCGGAAAAGCCAGACCGGCAGATTATGCTGTTGATGCATGCGTAAGAGAAAATTATAACTTAACAGAAGTTAGCGAAGCATGTAAAATCTGCAAAGATGACTATTGCTCGGTTTTAATCCTTTTTGATAATAATGTATGATTTATGTTTCGCGCAGGGATTGGCTTCGTTTCACTTCGCCGCTGCGTCCTCGCTCGCAAACGCTCGCCGGCGTACTTCCGTCCGCCTCTCGTCCTTGTCGCCCCCTTTTCTCAGGGTTCTTTCCCTTACTGCGCATATAACAAAAAAACCCGCCTAACAGCGAGCTTTTTTGTTATTGGTACGCGCGCAGGGATTTGAACCCTGGACCCACTGATTAAGAGTCAGTTGCTCTAGCCAACTGAGCTACGCACGCATATCAACAATGTAGATATTGTATAAAACATAATATTTTTATTTGCAACAACTTTTTTTCTTTTTGTGTGAAAATTTGTGTTTTAAGAAAATTTTCAAATTTACTTGACTTTGCGCTGTTAAAGGAGTAATCAGACTGCACTTTTTAATTATTTTCTAAATTATTAACTTAAAATTTCAAAAGTATGAAGAATTATTCTGAAAACAACAGTAAAAATTGGTTGAAATGGTCAGGTATCGGCATTGCTGCCGTGTTGGTTTTGATTGTGTTTTTCAACTCGTATTATGTGATTGACCCGGGTTACCGCGGAGTTCAGGTCATGTTCGGTAAAGTTGAGCCGCAGAGTTACATCAACGGAGTCTGTTTTAAGGCGCCTTTTGTTGCCAAAATAATTCCGATTGATGTCCGCACGCAAAAAACGACGGACTCCACATCCACCTACACTTCGGATGTTCAGACGGCAAAACTGAAATACACGTTTACATATAACCTGAATCCAAACAATGTTTATCAGCTTTATGAAAATATTGGTTTGAATTACGAGGAAAAAACAACCATTCCGGCGCTGGCTGACGTAATCAAAGACGTTATCGGAAAATGGCAGGCTCAAGACTTGGTAAATAACCGCGAGAAAGCCCGTGCGGAAATTGTCCGAAAATTAAATGAAATGCTGGATCATAAATATTTCCAGAATATCTCATTTAAGTTAATTGACATTGACTATTCCGACAAGTTTGAAAGCGCTATTCAAGATAAGGTTATTGCCGAGCAAAAAGCTCAGGAGGCCGTCAATAATACGCGCCGCGTTACAGAAGAGGCTAATCAACAGGTTATCACCGCAAAAGCCGAGGCTGAAGCTATGGAGATTAAATCGGCTGCTTTGGCTAAAAACAAAGGGCTGACCGAGTATGAAGCCGTTCAAAAGTGGGATGGCGTACTGCCTCAGTATATGTTCGGCGGAAGCATACCGATGGTAAACATACCATTTAAAGACAAGTAAAAAAATTAAAGGTTCTGTTCTTTTGTCGGACAGAGCCTTTTTTATTATATTCATAAATCAGCAGCGGATGTCGTCTGCTTCCAAAACCTCGCGGGCATGCTGCAAAAACATAATCTCATCGGTCACAAAGTGATGAATATTCAGCAAAGTATCATTATCAATGCGGAGAATCTGGGCTATTTTGCGGATAATCATGATTTCTTCGTCTGAGATGATAGTGTTAACCGATGCGGCAAACCACAAGCAATGCAGCAAATCTATGGCAATCGCCCGCGTGCAGATCGGCATCAGAGCGCGGTAAAGCTCTTCATTATTGCGCGGAATATAAATTTTTTTCAAAACATCGGCGGAAAGTTTCATCCGGTCAAACATCTTGCCCATAAAATCACGTTCAATATACGCCGGATTGCGGTCGGCTTTGGCTAAATATGCCAGCACGCGAATGTATGAAATTTTTTGTTCATCGGTTAAAGGAACTGCATTATATAAATTTCGCATTTCAGCCTCCGCTTTAATTATTAAAAGTATCATTGAATTATAAAAAGTGCAAATATTTTTATAAAATGAGGCAAAAATGTCATAATTTTGCAACAAAAAAGCCCATAACTCTCTAAGAGTCAGGGCATTTTTTAGTTAATGCGTGTTTTGCATGTAGCGTTTAGACGCATTGACATAACGTTCGCTCCACTTGCGGTCTATAAGCGAAAGCTTATAAGCTGCATCATCATAAGCCAGACGGGTGCTGTCGCAGAAAACAGCCAGCAAATCTTCATCCGGCTCATCTTGGCTGTGGAGTCTGCCGCAGAAAGCCATGCTTTCTTGTTCATTAGCGCCGTACTTTTTCCACTCTTCAGTCAAAAGTGTTTTTGCCTCGCTGTCAGCGGAATTTTCAAGCAAAAGCAATACCGCGTCCGATGAAAGCGGAAAATGGCTGATGTACTTTTTGATAAAATCAAACCACTCTTTGCCTTTAGTTTTCAAAAATTTCTCAATCAGAAATTTTTCTTCCATGCTGTTCAAACAAGAGGCATAGCCTTTAAAACTGTCTGAAGACAATTTTTTGTTAAATACAACCTTGTTTAACTCATCAAGCGCATTAACGTGAATCAAATGAAAAATATTATCCATACAAAAAAATTTAAATAATAATTACTAATTAACTGTTCTTGTATTAAAAAAATAAAATTTTGTCAAGTGCTGCAAGCTGAAAAATCAGCGGGTATAGCCTTCTCTTTCGCGCTGACGCAGGCGCTCGCGGGTACGTTCGCGCATACGCTCGCGCTCTTTCGGCGGAAGCTGGCGCTCGCTGCGGGTATTGCTCAGGCGTTCCAGCAATTTGCGCTGCATGGCATAAGACTGCCCCATACGCAGTCCGTTCAGCAAATCGGCGCGGCTGATTTCTCTTTTAACCTTAGGCTGTGAGCGCATCTGCTCTTTATTTTGCCGGTTATTTTCCAAAGTTTTCTGCTCGTGCATCTGCTGGCGGTGAAGCTTGTTCAGACGATTCATTTTTTTCAGCAGCTTTTGAATGCGGCGTTCAAACATCGGATTTCTTTGCGAATTTTCCATAACATTTTCTCCTTATTTATAAAGATATCACAAAATCGCTGGCTCCGCAAGAGCTGCAATCAAAATTTTTAGGAATTTTTTAAGATTAAGGCGTTAAGATTTACAAAAAACAATAAACAGGAGAAAATTATGGAAATAGATTGGTCTAACCCGTGGATAATCGGCGGAATTGTCGCCGTTATTTTGTTTTACGCCCAGTATGTGCGCCTGATTTCGGTCCGTAACAAGGTTAAAGAATCGGCGGCGGATATTGATGTGCAGCTGAAAAAACGCTATGACCTGATTCCGAATATGCTGCAGATGGCGGCAAAATTTATGGAACACGAAAAATCTTTGATGACCGAGCTGACAGAACTGCGCACAAAAGCCATGGCTAATACTTTTGCCGTCGCTCCTAAAGAAAAAATGGAGCTAGAAAGCCTGCTTAATCAAAAGCTTAATGACTTTAAAGTTTCGCTGGAAAATTATCCGGACTTAAAGTCTAATCAAACCATGATAGCCGCCATGCAGAGCATGAATGAGGTGGAAGAGCATATTTCGGCCGCCCGCCGCTTTTATAACTCTAACGTCAACCGTCTGAAAAATGCAGCAGAGATTTTTCCGGGAAATATTGTTGCCGCTATAGTCGGTATCAACTATAAAGATACGCCGTTTTTTGAAATCAGCGAGGCAGAAAGAAAGCCTATTAACAGCAGCGACTATTTTAAATAAAGGTTTGTTATGACAGAAGAAAATAATCAGCAAGAAGAATTGCAGAACTTTTTAAAGCAGAATATCAGTCCGCTGCTGCAAGAAGAAAACAAGCGCCGCCAAGCTTTCAGAAGCAAATTCTGGCTCTATTTCGGAATTTTGCTGTTTGCCAACTGCGCCAATATTTTGATTGTGCTGTTTAACCATTTGATAAACGGCAAGCCGTTTTCTTGGGAGCAGCTAACCATTTTGGCGCTGATGTCGGCAGCTGTTTTATATTTTTTAGCCCGCCGCGCCAAAAGCAAGCACATGTTTATTTTGGACGAATTTATCAAATTTTACGGCGATTGGCAAAACAGCCACAGCGAAACAGCAAATATTAAAGCTGATTTTCTGCCCGAATATGACCGCATCAGCCAGCAGTTTGACATAACCGGCAGCAGCGGAGCTTTAGAGCTGCAGAGTCTCGTTTTTTGGAAAAACAGTGGCAAAAATAAAAAGCGCAGAACCGGCGGCGGCCTGATGATTAGCTATACTTTGCAGCATACGCTGAACGGCATGGTTATGATGTTTGAAAAAGGCGGATTTTTTAAGCAGAAAAAATACATGGATTTAGATAAATATCAGTCCTCTATTCCGGCCGCCAACTATTTTTATACATTTTCCGACAGCGACGCCGCTAAAAATTATGTAATCTGCGCCGCCTTGTTTGAAAATGTCTTAAACCTGCGCGATGAATTTAAAGCCGGCAAAGTTTATTTGAAAATATCGCAGAATCAGCTGTATATTTTCTTGCAGAACGGTCATTTTTTCTATGAGCCAAATGACAGCATGTGGAAATCGGCCGGTACGAAAAAACAGTTTGAGCAGACCCATCAGCAGATTGAAAAACTGTTTAACCTGCTCGGCGTTTTAGAGGCTCTGACAGAGGCGGCAAGATAAATGTATAAGCCGGCGGAAGATGAAAATTTTATCAAGCAAAAGGCAGCTTTTGAAGCCTATTATGAAAGTGTGCTGCTGCCCAAGCTGCAAGAAAACGACAAAATCCGCCGCCGCTATTTTTTGATGTTTGTCATCTTGCTTTTGCTGGCGCTGATTTTTTATCCGCTGGTCATCTGGGCTATTTTAATGCTGCCGAACGACAGCGGAACAAATGTTGACATCGGGGCGGTTTTATGCGCTTCCGGCTTTGTTATTTTGACGCTGCGCGGACCGATTTATTTTTATAAAAAGAAAGCCAAAAACACAATCATGGCGGACTTTGCCGGATTTTTCGGCTCATTCAGCTATGAAAACGAGCGCGGCCTGCCGGATGCGCTGCTGAAACAGTCGGAGCTTTTCGGCGACTATAATCTAAACAAAGGCGACGACTTTTTTTACGGCACCTATAAGGATGTTAATATAGTGATTGCCGAAGAGCTACTGCAGAAAATCAGCTATTTCTATAAAACCTCAGCCGCGCTGGGCGGACGAATGGAGAACCAGCAAGAAACCCGCAAAAAGAAAATTTTCCGCGGCGTCTGCATTTTGCTGACTATGAACAAAAACTTCAAAGGACGCACCGTGGTGCTGAAAGACCGAGGCATTTTTAATATGTTTAAGCATATTTCCGGCTTGGAGCGCGTCAAGCTGGAAGATATGTATTTTGAAGATCTGTTTGAAGTTTATTCCTCCGACCAAATAGAAGCCCGCTATTTGCTGACTACAGCGTTTATGGAGCGGATGCTGAAACTGTCTGAGCTTTACGGCGGAAAATCTATTCAGTTCAGCTTTAACAACAATCAGCTGCTACTGGCGATTCCAACCGACCAAGATATGTTTGAGGCTTGTTCATTTTTCCGCAGCAATGTCAACAAAAAGAAAATTTTTCGGGTTTTTGAACAGTTTTATACTGTTTTTTCGGTAGTGGATATTCTGAAATTAAATCAAAAAACGGGATTATAACCCGCCGATTATCCTTGTGCATATCCTTTTGAAAAAGTTGCAAAACTCGTTGGTTTTGGCTACATTCAACAAAAATATAAGGAGATGTATTTTGTTTTCTAAATTTGAACGTTTAGCCGCTTGGCGGTACCTGCGGGCAAAGCGCAAAGAAGGCTTTATTTCGGTAATTACCGGCTTTGCTTTTACGGGAATCGCTTTAGGCGTGGCGACTTTGATTATTGTTATGTCTGTAATGAACGGTTTTAAGGCAGAGCTTTTAAACCGTATTTTGGGCATTAACGGACATATTTCCATTGTGGCTTCCGCGGGTTTTCCGTTTAACAACTACAAAAAAGCCGTCACGGCGCTGGAAAGCATAGACGGTATAGATATTGCGCTGCCGCTGATAGAAAAACAGCTGCTGGTGTCATCTCCGCGCGGAGCTGAGGGCGCTATGGTCCGCGGTATAGAAAAAAATGATATCCTGAAAAAGAAAGTTATGCGCGACGGCTTTGCCCACATGGATATAGAGGGCTTTGAGGGCGATGTCGTGGTTTTGGGTGACAAACTGGCTAACAAGCTCGGAGTTTTTGTGGGCGATGAAATCACGCTTATCTCGCCGAACGGCAAGGTTACGGCTTTCGGCTCCGTTCCAAGAATCAAGTCTTATCCGGTTGTCGGCACTTTCAGCATGGGCATGTATGAATATGACGCCAACTACATTTTTATGCCTCTGGAAGCCGCGCAGAAATATTTCGGGCTGAAAGATTCGGCAACTGTAATAGACGTCAGCCTGCATAATGAAAACGAGCTGCCGAAGCTGCGGGCGGTTATTGAAAAAAGCGTTAGTCTGGACGCCTATGTCTATGACTGGAAACAGACTAATTCGGCATTTTTCAATGCAATAGACGTGGAACGCAATGTAATGTTTTTGATTTTAACTCTGATTATTTTAGTGGCGGCGTTTAATATTATTACCGGCTTAATCATGCTGGTAAAAGACAAAAGCCGCGATGTGGCGGTGCTGCGCACCATGGGGGCAACCCGCGGCATGATTATGCGCATATTCTGTCTGGACGGCGCGTTTATCGGCTTTGTCGGGACGGGCATCGGTGTGGCCTTGGGCTTGCTGTTTTGCGATAATATTGAGAATATCCGCCAATTTCTGCAGACAATTTCCGGACGCGATTTGTTTTCAGCAGAAATTTACTTTTTATCGCAGCTGCCGGCAAAAGTAGACGCTATGGAAGTAACTTTGGTGGTGGTGCTGACGCTGGTGCTGTCGTTTTTAGCAACCTTATATCCGGCTTACCGCGCTGCAAAATTAGACCCGTCGGAGGCTTTGCGCTATGAATAACACAACCTTAACCCTAAAAAATATTAACAAAACTTTCAGACAGGGCAATGAGATTCTTGAAGTTTTGAAAGATGTAAACTTAGAAATCCGTCCTAAAGAAGTGGTAGCCTTAATCGGTCCGTCCGGCTCCGGGAAATCCACTCTGCTGCAGATTGCCGGCCTGCTGGAAAATCCGACTGACGGCGAAGTTTATATTGACGGCGAAAACTGCACCGGAAATTCCGATAATGTCCGCACCGCTCTGCGCCGCGACTACTTAGGCTTTGTTTATCAGTATCATAACCTGCTGCCGGATTTTGACGCTGCCGAAAATGTGATTATTCCGCAGCTGATTGCCGGAGTTAAATATAAAGAAGCCCGCGATAAAGCCATGTGGCTGCTGCAGCGTTTAGGGCTGAACGAGCGCGAGCATCACCGTCCGGCCGAGCTTTCCGGCGGCGAACAGCAGCGAGTCGCTATTGCCCGCGCGCTGGCTAACACTCCGAAGCTGCTTTTGGCGGACGAACCGACCGGAAATCTTGACCCCAACACTTCGGACAATGTTTTTTTAACTTTGCTTGAAGTTGTGAAAGAAACCGGACTTTCGGCGCTGATTGCCACGCATAATATTGATTTAGCAAACAAAATGGACAGAGTTGTCAGCCTGAAAGACGGAAAGCTGATAGACAACAAAAACAGCCGTTTTCTAAAGACTACAGAAAATTTTTATTAAGCCGCTGAAACTAACTTTTTTTTAACTAAGATAGGTTCTAATTACAAAAACAGCAAAATCTATAATAGTGAAACGAGGAAAAAATGGGATTCTGGTCATATATAGTTGCCAAATGCAAAAGCTCAGGCTTTATTGTGCTGCTAATGGCCTTATTCTCATATTTTACATATTTTGCCATTAAAGGCGACCGCGGCTTTTTCCGCTATATGTATTTAATGGATAAAGTGGCTGAGGCCGAAAAAGTTAATGAAAATTACGATAAACAGCGCCAAAACTGGGAGCAGAAAGTAAAGCTTCTCTCCTCGTCTAATCTGGATTTAGACTTGCTGGACGAGCGCGCCCGCGCCGTTTTGAATGTTATCGGCGATGATGAGTTTATCATTTTGGACGATGAATAATTTTTTATTATAAAGTTGACAGAAAGTACAAAATATATTATATTGAGGCAAATTTTAATTATTAACTCATTTAATATTTTTGTGTATGGATTCAAAAGTTTCTAGCAAATCTAAGGTTAACGAAGCATCTTTGGCACACCTTAAGTCTATCAGCTGCACCCGTAAATGGCAGGTACTCGCAGATTTTTGTTCTTGTGAGCAAAAACTGACTGTTCCGGCGCTTAAAGTGTTGGTTGGCATGTACAAGCGCATGAAGAAGCAGCATCCGGTTCCGGCTGCCGCTGCTTGTGTTGAAAATCTGATTTTTCAGCATAACGCTATTCCGCAGCAGCTGGCTTCGGCAGATGATGTGCGTGAGTGGAATCGGCTTTTGCGCTGGTTTATGCAGTTATCCGGCAAAACGGAGGCTGATACGGATGACGGTGCAGGCAAGCTGCTGTATGATTGGTGGCGCTGCTTTGCGGCCAAACATCCGGATAAGCTGAATGTCTTTGACATTGCCCGCAAGTCTACGGTGCTGACAGCCGAATCTTGGAAAGGAATTTTCCCGATACAGCTGCTGCGTCATGATGCTTCTGAGGAGACTCTTTTGCATTGCGGCGAAATTGAAACGCTGGTAGATGAAGGAAAAAGCTACTATGTCATTCATTTTTTGAATAAGTTTGACATGGACACCGCAGCTCCGGAAGTGAAAAACGTTATTTGCCGCTGGGCTGCACTGATTCCGGCCAAAGATATGATGGAATATCTGTACTCAGTAGCAGAATCTCCGGACAATGCAGCAAGTTTCCGCATTTTTGCGATTCATCCGCTGGGGCTGGATTTCTTGATGCAGACAGATTGTTTCGGCACTATAGCGTTAATGGAAAATCAGTTTAAGGCTGTGGTTAACGACTATCCCCGCGAATTTGAGCGTTTTGCCGAACGCGAACGCTATGCAGCCTGCTTAGGCGATGCGTTGGATGAAGCTATCTAACCCTGCAATCCTATTTAAAAGCCTGTCTTTTATAAGACAGGCTTTTACTGTTTTTACTGATACCTAAAACAACGCATGACGATACCAAAATTATCTTTACTTTCCGGTTTTATTCCGTTAGAATAAAGGTGTAAAACAACTAAATTTTAGAGGAAAGAAAGATGAAAAATAAGCTAAGCAAAGGTCTCTCTCTCTCTCTCTGCAAATCCTGAACATCTGATTATAGGCGCTTTTTCTGCCATTCAGAACGTCTTTGCAGGATTCAGCAGAAAAAATGATATATTCGGTAATAATACATTCAGAACAAAACTAACAGCCTCGCACTTTACTCTGCCGTCATTGCGAGCGCAGCGAAGCAATCTAGAAAGCGGCACTAAGCCCATGCCCCTAGCACTCGTCATTCTAGGTCTTGTGCCTAGAATCTTGTTGCAGCGAGTCCCTAACCTAGTCAATAAATTAGCCTTATTATTACATAAGTGCTGGTTGAGAGAAGATTCTTGGGATAAACCCAAGAATGACGGGTGCTGGAGACGCGGGTTTATTACTTTTTCCCAGTGCGGACGAAGTATGATAGAAATGCTTGGGGTTCTGGCAATTATCGGGGTACTGAGTGTTGCCGGTATCGCCGGATATTCTAAGGCGATGGAACAATTCAAAATAAACAAAGCCATTAGTGAATATAACTATTTGATTTTCGGTATGATAGAACACTCCCAAGACTTAAAAAAATTAGATGATAATACACACCTTTATGGCATACTGGATGCTATAGGTTTAATTCCCAGCAGTTGGCAAGATAACAGTACACACATAAAAGACAGTTTGGGAAATACTCTTCAAATTTATTTTCGCAGCAATAAATTGATGATAGATATGTTTCTTGGCGGATTGATTCGTAACAGTGACGGAATCCAAGCTGTAGGCTTCTCATATAGGCTGTGCGAAAAAATCATGCAAAATGTTGTTCAGCCTCTGCATTCTTCCTTATCTTTTGCTTATATATACGGCGTATCCGGATTTTTTTATTACGGCGACGATTATTGCTATGGAAGCGATAGAAAATGTCTTAACCAGATGTCTTTAACTGATATCAACAAATTTTGCTACAGCTGTCCATCGGGTAAAGGCTGCGCTTTGGTTTTAGGACTTTAGCTAATTTTGATTTTCCGGTTGACATATGGAGTGCGGCTGGTGTAGAATAAATGCAGTAAACAACTTAATTTAAGAGGAAAGAAAGATGAAAAATAAGCTAAGCAAAGGTCTCTCTCTCTCTCTGCAAATCCTGAACATCTGATTAAAGGCACTTTTTCTGCCGTTCAGCACGTTTTTGCAGGGTTTGGCAGAAAAAATGACATTTTCGGTAATAATACATTAAGAACAAAAATAACAGGTGGCACGCTTTCGCGCTTTTCCGCCGCCACTATCATCGTCATTCTTCGCCGGTACTCCCTACTGGAAGTACCATGGCGGAGAATCCATAATGTCATTGCTAAAGCAATGTCAATAT
>CAVKTH010000057.1:0-11193 GCA_963659495.1 Bacteroidaceae bacterium
CTCAAGATACTCTTGATAATATTCAGAGGTCTATCAACAATAGACCTCTGAAATTACTTGCTTGGAATACACCTTCCTCTGCTTCTCCGTTCGTTTAGCTACTTTAATCTACACGGCAGGCGGCAGAATTTGCGGAAATATAAATATTCGGCAATGCTGAGCGCTCCGAATGCAAAAATATAAAAACCGACGTAAAGCACTAAAACTGCTTCGCCGAATGACTGATAGGATAAAATCAAAAAGGCAAGGATAATGCCTAAAATTCCGCTGAACATGCTCCAGCCCCACGGCAGTCCGAGCTTTTTGATATCTAAGCTGCCGGAAATCTGCATGACGCCGGTCGCCAAAAACCAAAAGGCAAATAAAATCGGCAATGTCTGCACGGTTAAGCCCAGATTAGTCAGCAAAATCAGACCGATAAACAAATCTAATAAGCCGACCACAAAATACCAGCCGGAATATTCGCTGAAAGAAAAGGTAATGTAGCCGCAGCCGAGTAAAAACACGGCGCCGCCGAAATATATGGCCATAGCATAAAGCGACGACAGCGGGTTAGCCCACACCACAATGCCCAAAATCAGCATAATTATGCCGGAAATCAAGTGCCAGATACTGCATCTTCTGTCTTTCATAAATTTTCTCCTTTATAAAATATACCTCAGTTCGGACGTATGATTTTTTTGCCGGAAAACAAGGGGAAATAAAAGAAAAATGTTGCAAAATCGTCTGCTATCTGCAATATTATAGCAAATAAAGGAGAAGTGCTTTGACGGAAGAAAATTTTAATATTGAAGCTTTGCGCAATGCTTTGGCAACATTAAAAGTTTGCTGGCAGACATATCAGGAAAAACAAAATGACGCGTCTATTGCTGATATTGTCGCGGATTCATGTGTTAAGCGGTTTGAATATACAATGGAAACTTCTCTGAAACTTATGCGCAAGTATTTGAAATTGTTTTATGCTAAAGAAGATAAAGAGCTGACTGTAAACAATATTTTCCGGCTGATGGCGGGAATGGATATGCTGACAAATTGGGAAAATTGGCGCAGATACTATGCCAAGCGCAATGATACTTCGCATGAATATAATATAGAAAAGGCGAGGGAGCTTTTAGATTTTATTCCGAGCTTTATTGCCGATACGGAGTTTTTGATAGCTGCGTTTGATAAGGCTTTGGCAGGGGCGTGAAATGATTGCCGGCGTTTTTTGCCGACATATTGAAAATTATCAAATTTTTTAGAAAAATGTTGCAAAACAAAGCGGAAAAGTCTATAATCCGGTCAGTTTAAAGCAGGCAGATGAAAATTTGCGTGCCTATTATTTGGTGAATATGGCTGAGAGTGTGGATTTATCAGGGGTTTGGCTATATTCAAATTAAACGTTTTATAAGTTTAACCTTCTGCGGGCGGGATTGAAGTTTCTTCATAAGAATTGCCGCAGAATCAAAATGTTAGAGGAAATATACATGAAAGAGTCTTATACGGAGAAAAAGCGTGTAAGAAAAAATTTCGGCCGAATCGAAGCAGTAGCCGATATGCCGAATTTAATTGACGTTCAAACCGGCTCTTATTCAAGCTTTATCAACAATGTAGACGCTAACGGCGAACATTGCGAGTTTGGCTTGGAAGAAGTTTTCAAATCTATTTTCCCGATTACAGATTTTTCCGGCAACGGAGAATTGGAATTTGTAAAATATGTTTTGGAAGAGCCAAAATATGATGTTGAAGAATGCTTGAAGCGTGATATGACCTATGCTGCTCCGATTAGAGCAACTTTGCGTCTGGTGGTTTGGGATATTGATGAAGCTACCGGCGCTAAATCTATTCACGATATTAAAGAGCAAGATGTTTATATGGGCGATATCCCGTTGATGACGGATAAAGGTACGTTTATTTTCAACGGCACCGAGCGCGTTGTGGTTTCGCAGATGCACCGTTCTCCGGGCGTGTTCTTTGACAGCGACGGCGGTAAAACCATTTCATCGGGTAAAAAACTGTTTTCTGCCCGCATTATTCCGTACCGCGGTTCTTGGCTGGATTTTGAATTTGATGCCAAAGATTTGGTTTATGCCCGTATTGACAGACGCCGCAAACTGCCGGTAACTTCTATTTTCTATTCTCTGTACTCCAAAGAAACAGAAGAAAAAGCCGCAGAATTGGCTAAAGAGGGCAAAACTATTGAGCTGTCCGATGTAAAAGGTATGGATAAAGAAGAAATCCTGAATTACTTCTATGACACCGAAACCTATTTGGCAGACAAGAAAAATTGGAAGATGAAGTTTGAGCCTTCCCGCATGAAAGGCGTAAAATTCAATTTTGCTTTGATTAACGCCGCCAACGGCGAAACCGTTTGGGATGCCGGCAAAAAATTAACTCCGAGATCGGCTCAGAAATTGGCTGACGAGGGTTTGGAATACTTTGTGGTTTCCAAAGACCAGATGTACGGCAAATTCTTGGCTAAAGACATTGTAGTTGCTAAAACCGGCGAAGTTTTGGCTGAAGCAGGCGATGAAATCAATGAAGATTTGATGAACACCTTTGCCGAAAATAAAATTAAATCCGTTGACACTTTGTTTATTGACGGCTTGAATGTCGGTCCGTATATCCGCAACACTTTGGCTGCTGATAAAAATAAGACCCGCCAAGAAGCTTTGTTTGATATTTACCGCGTAATGCGTCCGGGCGAACCGGCTACATACGAAGCTGCCGATGCCTTGTTCAAGCAGCTGTTCTTTGATTCGGAACGCTATGACTTGTCGGCTGTGGGACGTGTAAAAATGAACGCTTCATTGGGTATTGATAAAAATGAAGTGCCTGATACTGTCCGTATTTTGCGTAAAGAAGATATTTTGCGCATTATTAAAAAGCTGGTTGCTATCCGCGACGGCCGCGGCGAAGTTGATGATATTGACCACTTGGGCAACCGCCGCGTACGCTCTGTCGGCGAATTGATGGAAAACCAATACCGCATGGGCTTGCTGCGTATGGAACGCGCTATTAAAGAAAAAATGAGCGCGGAAATCTTGAACAACGTAAAACCTCAGGATTTGGTAAACGCTAAGCCGATTGCTTCAGTAATCAGAGAGTTCTTCGGTTCTTCTCAGCTGTCGCAATTTATGGATCAGAACAACCCGCTGTCCGAAATTACTCACAAGCGCCGTTTGTCTGCCTTGGGTCCCGGCGGCTTGAGCCGCGACCGTGCCGGCTTTGAAGTGCGCGACGTGCATCCAACACACTATGGACGTATCTGCCCTATTGAATCTCCGGAAGGTCCGAACATCGGTTTGATTAACTCGCTTTCAACTTATGCCCGCGTTAACAAATACGGCTTTATTGAATGCCCGTACCGCAAGGTTGTTAACGGCGTTGTAACTTCGGAAGTTGAATATTTGTCGGCTGATGACGAGGGCGATGTGATTATTGCTGAAGCCAATGCTAAAGTTGATGACAGTGGTCACTTCGTAAATGATTTGATTACCTGCCGTCACGGAGGTGAAGTAGAATTTGATAAGCCGGAAAACATCAACTACATTGACGTTTCGCCGAAACAGCTGGTATCTGTGGCAGCAGCCCTGATTCCGTTTTTGGAAAACGATGATGCTAACCGTGCTTTGATGGGTTCAAACATGCAGCGCCAAGGCGTGCCTTTGCTGCGTTCTGAAGCTCCGCTGGTCGGCACCGGTATTGAAGCTACTGTGGCTAAAGATTCCGGTGCTACTTTGGTGGCTAAATATGACGGTGTGGTTGACGCTGTAGATGCTAACCGTATCGTTATCCGCTCTAAAGACAGCGATGCTCACAACGTGGGTGTTGAAATCTATAAACTGTCTAAATTCCGCCGTTCTAACCAAAATACCTGCATTAACCAAGTTCCGTTGGTAAAAGTAGGCGATGAGGTTAAAAAAGGCGATATCATTGCCGACGGTCCTTGTACAAACTTGGGCGAATTGGCTTTGGGTAAAAACCTGCTGGTGGCCTTTATGCCTTGGAACGGTTTGAACTACGAGGATGCTATTCTGCTTTCTGAAAGAATTTCCCGCGATGATGTTCTGACTTCTTTGCATATTGAAGAATTTGAAGTTATGGCTCGTGATACCAAATTGGGTCAGGAAGAAATTACCCGCGATATTCCGAATGTCGGCGAAGACGCTTTGCGCAACTTGGATGAAGCCGGTATCGTTTATGTCGGCGCTCATGTAAAAGCCGGCGATATTTTGGTTGGTAAAGTTACCCCGAAAGGCGAATCTCCGGTTACTCCTGAAGAAAAATTGCTGCGTGCGATTTTCGGCGAAAAAGCCAGCGATGTCCGCGATACTTCTCTGCGCGCTCAGCCGGGTATTGACGGTATTGTCGTAGATGTTCATATTTTCTCCCGCCGCGGCGTAGAAAAAGATGAACGCGCTTTGGCTATTGAACAGGATGAAATTTCTAATCTGGCTAAAGACCGCGATGACGAAATTGCCATTATCAGAAGAAGCTATGATGCCCGCTTGAAGTCTATGCTGACCGGTCAAACCGTGGTTGACGCTCCGAAAGGCATTGCTAAAAACGTTAAGCTGACTGCTGATATTCTGGAAGCAATTCCGTCGGCTCAATGGCGTAAGATTGTGGTTAAAAACGAAGACGTTATGGCAAAAATTGAAGAATTTTCTGCCGCTTTTGACGCTCGTTTGGAAAACATTCAGAAACGCTTTGAAAATAAAGTTGAAAAAGTTCAACGCGGCGATGATTTGCTGCCGGGCGTTTTGAAAATGGTTAAAGTGTTTATCGCTACCAAGAGAAAAATGCAAACCGGCGATAAAATGGCCGGCCGCCACGGTAACAAAGGTACGGTTTCACGCGTATTGCCGCTGGCCGATATGCCATATACCGAAGACGGTACTCCGGTTGATGTAGTGCTGAACCCGCTGGGTGTGCCTTCTCGTATGAACGTGGGACAAATTTTGGAAACACACTTGGGCTGGGCTGCCAAAGAACTTGGCGCGCAACTCAATGAAATGTGCGAACAATATAAACGCGGCGAAAAAACTATTGATGAACTAAACGCACGCTTGAGAGAAATCTATGGCGATAAGCAGTATGAACGCGATGTTGCGCCTTTGACAGAGCCGGAAAAAGTAGAAATGATTTCTAACTTGAAGCGCGGCGTGCCGATGGCTACTCCGGTATTTGACGGCGCTACAGGCGATGACATCAACAAAATGCTGTCTATGGCAGGTTTGCCGACATCCGGTCAGATTGATTTGTATGATGGCCGCACCGGCGAAAAATTTGATCGTAAAGTAACCGTCGGCGTTATGTATATGATTAAACTGCACCACATTGTTGATGAAAAAATGCACGCCCGTTCAGTTGGTCCGTACAGTTTGGTTACTCAGCAGCCTTTGGGCGGTAAGGCTCAATTCGGCGGTCAACGTTTTGGTGAAATGGAAGTTTGGGCTTTGCAGGCATACGGCGCTGCCTATACCTTGCAAGAAATGCTTACCATTAAATCCGATGACGTTGCCGGCAGAACAAAAGTTTATGAAGCTATTGTCCGCGGCGAAGACAGTTTTGAGACCGGCGTTCCTGAATCCTTTAACGTATTGGTTAAAGAAATCAAGTCGCTGTGCTTGAATGTTGAAATGTTAAATGAAGAAGCGTAAGCTGAGGAGTCTTTACAAATGAATAATGAAATAATGAATATGTTTAATCAGCAGCAGCCGTCAACTGAAGAAAATTTTGATGAAATCAAAATTTCCATTGCTTCTCCTGAACAAATTCGTTCTTGGTCTTACGGTGAGGTTAAAAAACCTGAAACCATTAACTATAGAACATTCAAACCAGAGAAAGACGGTCTGTTCTGCGCTCGTATTTTTGGTCCGGTAAAAGACTATGAATGCTTGTGCGGCAAATATAAACGTATGAAATACCGCGGTATTGTCTGCGAAAAGTGCGGCGTTGAAGTTACTTTGTCAAAAGTGCGCCGCGAGAGAATGGGACACATTGAGCTGGCAGCTCCGGTTGCGCATATTTGGTTCCTGAAATCTCTGCCGTCACGCATTTCGGTGCTGACCGGAATTCCAATGAAAGCTTTGGAAAGAGTTTTGTACTTTGAAAGCTATGTTGTGATTGAACCGGGCTTGACACCGTTAACAGTTAATCAGCTGCTGACTGAAGACGAATATCAGGATGCTATTGATCAATACGGCGAAGATTCATTCAGAGCCGGTATCGGTGCCGAAGCTTTGCGCGAAATCCTGTCTAACATTGACTTGGAAGCAGAACGCGCTTCTATGCGTGCTGATTTGAAAGAAACAACTTCAGAAGCTAAGCGTAAAAACTTGGTTAAACGCCTGAAGCTGGTTGAAGCTTTCTTGGAATCCAACACCAAGCCGGAATGGATGATTCTGACTGTATTGCCGGTTATTCCGCCTGATTTACGTCCGTTGGTTCCATTGGACGGCGGCCGTTTCGCTACATCTGATTTGAACGATTTGTATCGCCGTGTGATTAACCGTAACAACCGCTTAAAGAGATTGCTGGAACTGCACGCTCCGGATATCATTATCCGCAATGAAAAACGCATGCTGCAAGAATCTGTTGACGCTTTGTTTGATAACGGCCGCCGCGGCCGCGCCATTACCGGCACAAGCAAACGTCCGCTGAAATCTTTGTCAGATATGCTTAAAGGTAAACAAGGCCGTTTCCGTCAAAACTTGCTGGGTAAACGTGTTGACTATTCCGGCCGTTCGGTTATTACCGTTGGTCCGGAACTCAAAATGCACCAATGCGGCTTGCCGAAAAAGATGGCTTTGGAATTGTTCAAACCTTTCGTTTATGCCAAACTGGAAATGTACGGCATGGCTACAACCATTAAAGCCGCTAAGCGTATGGTAGAAAAAGAACGTCCGGAAGTTTGGGATATCTTGGAAGAAGTTATCCGCGAGCATCCGGTATTGCTGAACCGTGCGCCGACTTTGCACAGACTGGGTATTCAAGCCTATGAGCCGGTTTTGGTAGAAGGCAAGGCTATTCACTTGCACCCGTTGGCTTGTACAGCGTTCAACGCCGACTTTGACGGCGACCAAATGGCTGTTCACGTTCCATTGTCTATTGAAGCTCAGCTGGAAGCCCGCGTGTTGATGATGTCTTCAAACAACATTTTGTCTCCGGCTTCCGGTAAGCCTATTATCGTGCCGTCGCAAGATATGGTATTGGGTATTTACTACCTGTCATACGATGCCGACGACATGCTGGGGCAGGGCAGCATTTATGCCAGTCCGGAAGAATGTATGCTGGCTTTGAACGCCAAAGCTGTAGACATGCACGCCAAAATCAAATGCCGTATGGACTATGTCGGCGATGACGGCAAACTGTACCATGGTATTGTAGACACAACCCCGGGTCGTTTGATTATTTCTGACATTTTGCCGAGAAAAGACGGCAAGCTGATTGAGGGTGTTCCGTTCTCTCTGGTAAACCGCTTGATGAAGAAAAAGCAAATTTCTCAGATTATTGATGAAGTTTACCGTGTATGCGGCGGCAAAGAAACTTGTATCATGGTTGATAAAATCATGGGTATGGGTTACAAATACGCTTGCTTGTCCGGTATTTCATTCGGTAAGGACGATTTGATTGTTCCGGCTTCTAAGGAAAAATTGATTGCCGAAACTTCTGCTCAGGTTAAAGAATTTGAACAGCAGTATCAAAACGGTTTGATTACCAAAGGCGAAAAATATAACAAAGTGGTAGATATCTGGGCTGCCTGCACCGATAAAGTTGCCGATGAGATGATGAAAAACATTTCTAAAGCCGACCACGGTTATTATAACTCAGTATTCATGATGGCTGACTCCGGAGCCCGCGGTAGTGCTGCGCAAATGCGTCAATTGGCCGGTATGCGCGGTTTGATGGCTAAGCCGTCAGGCGAAATTATTGAACAACCGATTATCTCAAACTTTAAAGAGGGTTTGACCGTGTCTGAGTACTTCAACTCAACCCACGGCGCCCGTAAAGGTTTGGCCGATACTGCTTTGAAAACAGCTAACGCCGGTTACTTGACCCGCCGTCTGGTTGATGTCGGTCAAGATGTGGTTATTACCGAAACCGACTGCGGCACCGAGCGCGGCATTATCGTGCGTCCGGTTGTTGACGGCGGCAACGTGATTGCTTCTATCGGCGAGAGAATTTTGGGACGTACGGCTCAAGAAGACATTTTGCACCCTGAAACCGGCGAAATTCTGGTTAAGAAAGGCAAATTGATTGACGAAGCCGATGTTGAAAAAGTAGAAAAAGCCGGCGTTGAACAAGTTAAGATTCGTTCGGTATTGACCTGCGAATGCGAAAATGGTGTCTGCGCTGCTTGTTACGGACGTGACTTGGCCCGAGGTAATCCAGTAAATATCGGCGAAGCTGTCGGCGTTATTGCCGCTCAGTCAATCGGCGAGCCTGGTACCCAATTAACCCTGCGTACGTTCCACATCGGCGGTGCGGCTTCTAAATCTGCCGAGCAGGCAAGCATTGAAGTTCCGTTTGCCGGTATTCTGAAGCTTGAAAACGGCCACACAGTTACCAATGCGGATAATCACTTGATTATTTTGTCCCGTAACTGCGATATCGTTATTCAAGATGCTCAGGGCCGTGAAAAATCACGCCACCATGTTCCTTACGGCGCCAAAGTTTTGGCTCAGGAGGGCGATGAAGTGGCTAAAGGCCAGAAGATTGCCGAGTGGGATCCGTTCATGGTTCCGGTTATTTCAGAAAAAGCCGGTCATGCACAGCTGGTTGACCTCATCCCGAATGTTTCTGTAAAAGAAAATATGGATGAAACAACCGGTATCACTTCTAAAATCGTTATTGATTGGCAGTCCGGTCCGTCTTCTAACGCAAACTTGAAGCCAAGCATTACTCTGAAAGACGAAAACGGCAATCCGGTAACCTATGATTCCGGCAAAGAAGTCCGCTACTATCTGTCAGTTGATGCGGTGCTGAATGTTGACAACGGCGATGAAATCAAAGTCGGCGACATTATTGCCCGTATTCCGAGAGAAAGCACCAAGACTAAGGATATTACCGGTGGTTTGCCGCGTGTGGCTGAATTGTTTGAAGCCCGCCGCCCGAAAGACCCTGCTGTTATTTCTGATATTGACGGTATGGTTGAATATGGCAAGGACTATAAGGCTAAACAGCGCATTATGGTTATCCCGACCGAGGGCAATCCGGTTGAATATCTGATTCCAAAGGGACGCCGTTTGGTTGTTCAAGACGGCGATATTGTGAAGAAAGGCGATATGCTGGTAGAAGGCACGCCGGCTCCGCACGATATCCTGCGCGTTTTGGGTGTTGAAAAATTGGCCGAATATTTGGTTCAGGAAGTTCAAGCCGTATACCGTCTGCAAGGTGTGGCCATCAACGATAAGCACATTGAAGTGATTGTTTCGCAAATGCTGCGTAAAGTTGAAATTACCGCCCCGGGCGATACTACATTCTTGGTTGGCGAACAAGTTGACCGCGATGTATTTGAAACTGAAAATGCCAAAGTAATGAAAGAGGGCGGACAGCCTGCTGTTGCAGACCCAATCTTGCTTGGTATCACTAAGGCATCATTGCAGACCAAGTCGTTTATTTCTGCCGCTTCATTCCAAGAGACAACCCGTGTCTTGACCGAAGCTGCCGTTGAAGGCAAAGTAGATAAACTGACCGGTCTGAAAGAAAACGTAATTGTCGGCCGTTTGATTCCGGCCGGTACAGGTAACGTATTGCGCTCTCTGCGCCGCGTAGCTGCTCAGAACGACAAGGAAATCCTTGCTATGAGAGAAGCTAAAGCTGCAGAAGACGGCAATGCCGCATTAGAAAATAATGCAGAGCCTGCTAAATAATAAAACAGTTTTCTAACTCCGAAAAACTCCCTTGTTCTTGGAATGAGGGAGCTTTTTTTTATTATTGCTAAAATTATTGACAAAAAAATGAAAATGAGCTATTATGATGCGTATAGAAACAAAATATTCGGGAGTGCATAAAATGAGCGTAAAAGATCGTTTGAACAAGCTGAAAAAAGAATTGGCTCTGGGCGGTATGATAACCCTCGGCGTTGCCAGCGTGCAGGGGCAGAACAGCATGGCTAAGGATTTTGACGACTTTAAGGATAAAAATAAAAAAGAATTTGCCGATTTTAAGAGTCAAAGCAATGACGATTTGGAAGCTTTTAAAGAAAAAAGCAAGCAGACTATGGCTGATTTCAGAAAGCAAAGTCTGGAAAGTTTCGGCGCGTCTGCCGAACAAACCGGTAAAGAGTTTGCTGACTTTAACAGCCGTATAAAAGAAAAAGCGGCAAGCATGGCAAATGGTGCTAATAGTGCGAATGCTGTCAGCAAGGCAAGTGCCGGCAATAGCTCTAATGGTGCGGCGGAAGCCAATTTGGATTGGAAAACCACTAAAGACGGCGTTAAATATGCTATGACAGACGGCGGAATTAAACTGCAGGCTGATATTGCCATTGATACATATCGCCTGATGCCGAAAACTTATGAAGTTGACGACAACGGCGCCGGAAAGAAAGTTTATGAGTGCGGCGGCATTTATAATACTAACAAAACCGGACTGAATATGCTGATTTCTGAAAAAATCAAAATGGCGGTAATTGCCAACAGCATTGTTAAAGATATTAAGGCTAATTACGGCGAAAATATTCCGCAGCAGGCTAAAAATCTGATTAGCAATACCGAAAAAAGCATGCAGGTGCTGGGGCTTGTGGAAAAGGACGGAAAATATTTCCAGACTAATCCGGATTTGCTGCGTACCGGCGGACATGTGAAAGATAAAAATGCGCTGGCAAAACAAAAAGAAAAAGATGTTAAAGAAGCTTCGCAGCATGTACAAAATCAGATGAATACTCAGCAGCTGGCGTATGCAAAAGTAAAACAAAATGAAAGATAATGTATAATATCAGCTGAATAAAACAGCGAATTTATAAAGAACGGCAGATATTAAAAATGTTTGCTGTTCTTTATTTATGGAGAGCAATCATTTTGTCATAAGTGTGTAAAAAAACGACCGTTATTTTTACACACTTCCGCCTCTTCCAACACTTTGATTTTGCATATTTTATAAAAACATCTTTACATTCGTATAATATTTCAGTAAAATTATAATTGGATAGGCAATAGTCTGTCTAGGGCGTCAGAAACCCTTTTACCTAGAGTCATTGCATAA
>CAVKTH010000058.1:0-11061 GCA_963659495.1 Bacteroidaceae bacterium
CACAGGGCCTAGTATGACGGGTGCTAGAGGCGCAGGTTTTGTTAGATTGCTTCGTTGCGCTCGCAATAACGCCGTCACTAACGGCGAGGGATTGCACCGCCCTTGGTGCGACAAGATCCTAGGTACAAGACCTAGGATGACTGGTGGCAGAGGCGCAGGTTTTGTTAGATTGCTTCGTCGTTACACTCCTCGCAATGACGTGTTTAATAATACCCCTCACTCGGCGCTAAAGCGCCACTCTCTCCCGCAAGGGGCGAGAGAACAAGGCCGTTCCATGATAGAAATGCTCGGCGTATTAGCAATCATCGGTGTATTATCCGTTGCTGGCATTGCCGGTTATTCCAAGGCAATGGATAAGTTTAAAATCAATAAGTTGATAAACGAATACAATATGTTAATCGCAGGGCTGATGGAGCATAAGTCTGAACTGCCGCTGGTCGGCGATGACCCTAACGGTCATTATCCTTTGAGCGATATTATATTAGCGCTTAATCTGGTGCCGGAAACATGGAAATATATAAATTCTGAGTATTTGGAAGACAGTTTCGGCAATTATATTAAACCTCGTTCGGGCGTGGTTTCAGATACGCCGCAAATTGTTTTAGACTTCAATTTAGGCGGTTTGTCGCTGGATGCCGACGGCAAGCAAATCTCATCTTCATTTTCGGAAAAGCTGTGTTTTGAATTGTTTAATAATATGGTATATCCTTTGCATTCGGCTTTAGTCAGAGCTTATTTGTTCCGATACGGCGTCGGTAATGTTTGGTATTACGGCGACTCTTTTTGCGGCGGAACAAACAAGTGTATTTCAGAATTAACCTTAAGCAGCATTAAAGAAATGTGTTCTTCCTGCGACGGCTCCAGACGCTGCAATGTGACTATTGCTTTTTAGGTTATTTTCACAGCCTGAGCCGAAGCCCATGCCCAATGCAGGTTAAAACCGCCCAGCTCGCCGGTGACATCTAATACTTCGCCGATGAAAAACAGCCGCGGGCAAAGTTTGCTCTCCATAGTCTGTGACGAAATTTGGCTGACGTCCACGCCTCCGGCTGTGACTTCGGCGCGGTCAAACCCCATGGTCTTTTGCGGCGTAAAAGCAAAATGCGTCAGCCGTTCATTCAGCAGCTGCTTGTTTTTGTTGCTTAAATTTTCAATTTTGCAATCCAAGCCGATAACTAGCTTTTTGGCTAGATTAGCTGGTAAAATATTACAGATGATTTGGCAGACAGTCTTTTTTGATTGATTTTGCAGCAAATCGTCAAGACTTTGTCCGTTCAAAAAATCTAGGTACAGAGTTTGTCCGCTTTGCCAATAGAGCGAGGCGTTCAGCACCGCCGGTCCAGAAATTCCGAGATGCGTAAACAATAAGCTGCGGCTGATTTTTTTCTTGCCAATAGAAATAGTAACCGGAACGGAAACGCCCGAAAGCTCGGAGCAGAAACTGCGTAAATCCGCCGGTGCAGCCAAGCCGACCAGAGCCGGACGCGGATTAACGATTTTGTGTCCGAATTGGCGGGCGATTTTATAGCCTAAATCTGTAGCACCGATTTTAGGATAGGACATACCGCCGGCGGCTATGATTAAATTTGTGCAGAAAAAACTGCCGGAGTTTGTTTCTATTTTGAAAATATCATCTTGTTTGCTAACGCTGTTTATGAGGCATTTTGTTTGTATTTTTACATTTTTCTTCTGGCAGTTCTGCAGCAGCATATCGGCGATTTCGGCAGCGGAAAAGGCAAACATCTGCTGGTTTTGGCGTTCTTCATATTTGATATGGTTTTGCTGGAGAATTTTCAGGATATCCTGCGGCGTAAAGCGGGCGAGGGCAGACTTTACAAAATGCGGATTATTGCAAAGATAGTTGCCGGAAGCTGCGCCTAAATTTGTAAAATTACATTTTCCGCCGCCGGATATTTTTACTTTGGTTGCAGCTGCGGGATTTTTTTCTAAGACTAAAACGCTGCCGGATTCCGCCAGATGAGCGGCGCACATTAAACCGGAAGCTCCGGCGCCGATGATTATGCTTGTAAAGTGTTTTTTGTTTTGTTCCATTTTTCTGCAATTTTAAAGTTAGTATTATACCTGCTGAATATAAGCCGAAAAGATGATATTTGTAAACCTAAATTTATGTTGCATTTTGCAACAATATGTATTATATTAAAACAAAATGAAAGGATTAACCATGAGTGATACGGTTGCAGTAAGATTATCCTGCGATTTAATTAAAGAAGCCGCAAGATATGCCAAAGTAAATTTACGCAGTTTGCCTAAACAGATTGAGTATTGGGCGATGCTTGGGCGCTGCGCTGAAGATAATCCGGATTTGCCTTTGGAGTTTATCAAAGAGTGCTTATTAGCCAAGGAAGATATTGTTCAAGGAAATGTCTCTGAATTTAGTTTTAGGAAAGACTAATGCAGATTATCCAGACTAATCGTTTTGAAAAAGCTTATAAGAAGCTGCATAAAAATCAGCTGGCAGATGCAAACAAGGCTATACAAGAAATTATAGATAATCCTGAAATAGGCGAGCAGAAAAAAGGCGATTTGTGCGATATTCGGGTTTATAAGTTTAAGATGGTTAATCAGCTTACGCTAATCGCCTATCTTTATGAAGATGAAACCATCATTTTGACCTTTGTTGCTATAGGCAGCCATGAAAATTTTTATAGAGATATAAAGCGTTAAATGTTAGTGCCTTATAAATTAAATCCGCCGCTTTGCTGTAAAGGGCGGATTAAGTTTGCTTATAATACTAAAATCAGTCAAAATGATTTAAGTCAACCGGTTTGTCTTCCGGCTCTTCGGCCGGTGCAGCCGGTTCCGGTGTCGTATTTTCTTCGGCTGGCGCAGCAGGCAGTTCATTTGCCGCAGAAGTTTCAGCTTGTTCGGACTGCTTAATATAATTGCCCATAAACTGCAATGCTTCTTCCGTTTCTTCCGGAGTATTTTCTTCAGGTTCTTTTTCGGCCTGAGGAGCATTTTTGCGGTTATCAATATCGGTTTTTACCTTTTCAATTTTGCTTTTTGTGGTTTTAGACACCTCTTTAGCCGCGTCCAGACTGTCTTTGAATTTTTCTTCCAGAATCTGGCGCAAAGCCGGTAATTTTTCGGCATTAAAAATAGCTAAAACACCAACAATAACTAAAAACCAACCAAAGAATCCACCCATAATTTTTTTCTCCTTAATTTATTTGCGAATACGGCTTAAAACTTCTGTCGCATCATATTCTGAGTTATAAGATATAATATTTTTCAGCGCTGCACAATATTTATTTTTTGCCTGTTCATAGCTTTGAGGCTGCAGCGGGCGAGTTATGATTTTCTGTACATTCTGCAGGCGCTCTGCGGCTTTGTCGCTTAAAAATATTTTGCTCTGAGCCAGCTCTTGATTGGCGGCAAAGTCTGCATTGCCGAGGCAGACAGCATCGCATCCGGCACTTATGGCACGTTCGGCGCGCTTAGCTATAGAACCTTTCAGCGCATGCATCATCAAAGCATCCGAAACTAAAAATCCCTTAAAGCCAATGGCTTGGCGGATAATATTTTGAATAACGGTTTTTGATTCGCTGGACGGATGAACACCGTCTATCGCCGTCAGCAGCAGATGCGCCGCCATTCCCATCGGTGCGTTATTAAGCATTCGGAACGGATAAAAATCCCGCTCTAAGGTTTTTATGTCATCATGAACTGCCGGCAATTCTAAATGCGGATCGCTTTGAGCGCGGCCATGCCCCGGCAGATGCTTCAGGCACGGGCAGACGCCGTTTGCTGCATATTCGTCAGCCATGGCTTTTCCCAGTTCGGCAATTTGCTCTTTATTTCCGCTGAAACAGCGTCCTTTCAGAACGTTGGAACTGAACGGATAGCAGATGTCCAGCACCGGGGCAAAATTAACATTTATACCGCAGTTTTTCAGGTCATGGGCTGCCAAAAAAGCATGCAGGCGAGCCAACTCCGGCGAGGTTAAAGCAGCTTGTTCGGCTAAAGGCGTAAACTCCGGCTCGCACAAGCGGCGCACGCGTCCGCCTTCTTGGTCAACAGCAATCAAAATATCGCCGCGGCCGATTGTTTCTTTAATTTCACGGCATAATGAACTCAGCTGCTCTTTATTTTGCACATTGGCGCAGCCTTTAGCGAACAGGCAAACACCCAGCGGGTTGCTTTGAGCAAACAAGCGCTTTTCTTCATCGCTTAAATGATAGCCCTGCACAGATAAAAAAGCCGGAAGTATAGGTTTTGTCATGAGTTTTACTTTTCTTTGGCAATGCAATCGCGCAAACCTTTGGCTTTCAGCAAAGCGCAGGCTTGGGCGGCAGCGGCTTTATCGGCAAAAGAACCGGCGCGGAGACGATAAAACATTCCTTGCGCGCCTAAGTCAGAAGCTTGAATTTCATGCGGCATTTTTTGAAGGTCAGAATATTTTGCCGAAAGGTCGGTCCATGTTTTTTCTACAGCTGCTTTGTTTTTGGAAGCGATAAGCTGAATTTGCCAGCCGCCTGCAGCAGACGGAGCGGATGCTGCGGTCTTTTCGGCTGTTTTGGCCTGAGGCGCAGCGGCTTTTTCCGGTGCAGCCGGTTTAGCCGGAGCTGTATCTGCCAGCAGATCAGCCGGTTTCGCCGGAACATTATTATTAGCGGCAGCTTCTTTGGTTTCCGCCGGTTTTTCCGGAGCTTTTTCAGCAGATACTTCATCTACAATCTGGTCTAAGTTGCCGGCGTTTGCGTCAACATCCGAAACTTCCGGAACAATATCCGGCAGCTTTGGAGTTTCCGGCTTAGGCAGCAGATTTTCCACAACTGTATTGTCAACTTCTTTTTTTTCTACAATATTGTAAACGTTTTTATCCTGATTCGGAATATCCATGCCGCCCGGATTTTCCGGCTTGATTTTTACAGCCGTCTGCGGACGGCGGATAATCGGAATTTCTTTTTCGGTTTCGGCATACTGAGGCGCCAACACAAAACAACCGACAACTCCGGCCAAAGCTATGCCGGCAAACGTACCCAGAAAATTGTTGCGAGAACGAGCCAGCTCGGTGCGGCGCTCTTCCAGCGTAGCAATTTTTTGATTGGCAACTTTTTGCTTAAAATCGTTCAAATAGTCATCGTTTTTACTAAAAAAATCTTGATACATTGACAAACCTCATTAAAAAATCTTTTTTTATTTTAGGGGCTAATGTTTTAAAATCACTTAACAGAACAAAAAAAATCTTTTATTTCCCAAAAAAATATTTATAGTGAAAATAAAGGATATAAAATGAAAATTGCGACATTAAATATAAATTCAATCAACGCCAGACTGCCGAACCTGAGCCGCTGGATTGAGGCTAATCAGCCGGATGTGCTGTTGCTGCAGGAAATTAAAACCGAATTTAATAATTTTCCGTTTTTTGATTTGCAGGTTCTGGGCTATGACGCCAAAATTCTGGGGCAGAAAAGCTATAACGGCGTTGCCGTTTTAAGCAAGCAGAAAATGACGGTTACAGCCGAAAATCTGCCGGAATTTCCGGACGAGAATTCCCGTTATCTGGAGGTGGAATTTACTAAGAACGGCGAGCAGTATGTTGTTGCTTCGCTGTATTTGCCCAACGGCAATCCTCCGGCTAACAATACGGCAGATACAACGCGCTTTGAATATAAATTGAAATGGATGGACGCTTTTTCAGCTCATGCCGAAAAGCTGCTTTTGCAGCATAAAAATGTGATTTTAGCCGGCGATTTCAATGTGATATTGACTAAAGACGATGTGTTTAATCCGGAATTATTTGCCGGAAATGCTTTGTATAATCCCGAGGTTTGGCAGCGTCTGCGCAAGCTGGAATTTATGGGCTACAGCGATGCTTACCGTCTGCTTTATCCTAAACAGATCGGCTATACGTTTTGGGATTATACTGGAGCTTCTTTTGCCAATGATTTGGGAATGAGAATAGACTATGTCTTTTGCTCTCCGGCTATGGCCGACCGTCTGCAAGACAGCCGGATAGATAAAAATTTCAGAGCCGAAGAAAAGGCTTCTGACCACACGGTTTTAATTGCGGAATTTGAGGAATAATCATGAAGTTTTTGCTTAGCTTTTTGCTGCTGACCGCTTTTCCGGCGTATGCCTCGGTTGATGAGGGCTTAATAAACGAAATGCTGACGATGGTTAATCAGGATTATCTGGAGCCGGTTAAAAATGCCGAATTGGCGGTAAACGGACTGCAGGCGGTGACCGATTTGGATTCGGATATTGTAATATCTAAAGGCAGCGATAAGTTTTATCTTTATTATAAAAAGCAAATTAAAAAAATTATTCCGCAGCCGCAGAATGACGGAGATATTGCCGCATGGAGCAAAACTATGGCTCAGGCAGCCGATGAAGCGGCTAAGCTTTCGGAAAAAGTCGCGCTGAAAGATTTTGAGCTGCCGGACCTCATGATGAAAAAAATCACTTCTAAGCTGGATAAATTTTCGCATTATTATTCGGAATACGACTATAGCGAAGAAGCAGAAGAAAATGCTATATACACGCTGTACAGCGACCGCAAAATCGGCGATGTTTTATATTTGCGCGTGCGCATTTTTAATAAGCAGACGGCTAAGGCGGTGCGGGGTTCGCTGGAGCGCAGCCAGCCGTACAGCGCCGTAATTCTGGACTTGCGCGGCAACAGCGGCGGAATTTTGAATGAAGCGCTGAAAGTGGCGGATTTCTTTACGGATAACGAAATTATTACCTATACGGCCGGAAGAAACGGCGAAAACGTGCATTATTATACTTCTAAGGACGGACGTCTGTATAAAGGTCCGCTGGCGGTGCTTGTTGACGGCGAAACCGCTTCGGCGGCCGAGGTGCTGGCGGCAGGCCTGCAGGATGAGTCGCGCGCTGTGATTGTCGGTACCCGGACTTTTGGCAAAGGCACCATTCAAAATGTGATACAAATGAGCAACGGCGGCAGGCTGGTTTTGACTGCAGAGCAGTTTTTTACGCCGTCCGGCAAGGTTATTCATAAAAACGGCGTAACGCCTGATGTGTGTACCGAAAAAGATATTGACGGCTCCTGCAGCCGAAAAAGCCGCCTGTGGGAGGAAAGCGATATTCAGACCGCAGTTAAATTGCTTAAAAATGAACAATAAGCAAAAAAGTTGTTGACAAGCACGTCAAAAAATGTATACTTCGCCTAAATGTTTTAATTGATAACTTTGTAAAAGAGTAAGAAAAATGGCTAAAGCAGTAAAAATTAAAATTAAATTAGAAAGCAGCGCCGGTACCGGTTCTTTCTACTTGGCAGAAAAAAATCCAAGAACTCATCCAGAAAAATTGGTTTTGAAGAAATTTGATAAAAAATCTAAAAAACATGAAGAGTTCGTTGAAAAGAAATTGAAGTAATTTCTGCAGAAGAATTTGAAAGAAGAGGTGCTGGAAAATCAGCCCTCTTTTTTTATTTTAGTTTACTCTTTTTCAAGCGGATGCGCTTTATGGTATTCATTTTGCAGGGTTTCGGTTTGAACATCTGTGTAGCGCTGGGTTGTGCTTAGGGACGCATGGCCTAACAATTCTTGAATTGAGCGTAAATCTGTTCCCTCCGCCAGCAGCTGGGTGGCAAACGAATGCCGCAGCGCATGCGGGGTTACGGTATCCGGCAGCCCCAATGACCAGCGCAGCTTTTGAATTTGGCGTTGAATTATGCGTGGACTAATCCGCTCGCCTCGGGCGCCCAAAAACAACGGTTCTCCTACGTTTTGTTTATAGGGACACTCTGCAAGGTAAGCCGCGATATGCTGCCAGATTATCGGCAGAAGGGGAACTAAGCGTTCTTTATTCCCTTTACCTTTTATGCGAAGGAACTCGCTTTGGGCAGATATATCGCCGATGTTTAAAGACAGGGCTTCGGAAATACGCAGACCGCAGCCGTACAGCAAGGTCAAAATTGCTTTGTCGCGAAGCCCCTGCCACGTTTTTTGCTCGGTTCCCGCAATACCTCTCAGCAAATTGAAAGAATCGTCCACATCCAGAGCTTTGGGCAAAACTTTGGCTTTTTTCGGCGAAGAAATAACGCTGACTGCCGGATTTTTTAAAATTTTTTTCCGTTCCAGCCACTTAAAAAAGTTCTTAACTGCCGAAAGTTCGCGGCACATAGAAGATTTGTTTAAACTGCGGGCGGCTTGTTTGCTTAAAAACTTTCTAAAATCATGCACATCCAGCTCGCTTAAGTCATTTTTGCTGAGCGGAGCGTCTTTTATGTTTGCTAAAAAGGCGGCTAAATCCCGCGAATAGCCGTCTAAAGTATGCTCGGAATACAGCCGCTCTTTTAACAGCCAATCCTGCCAGCTTTGGATAAGCGGCAGCAGCGTTGCATCGGCGTTAAATTTGATAGCGGCTTTCACTTTTTTATTTTATAACCTCGTTTTTATAAATACCGTATAAATCTTTGCGCGGCATCCAGCCTTTTATTGTGTCAAATTTTATCAGGCACATGCCGTCCGGAGTCGGACATTTTTCTATTTCTCCGACAACGCCGTCTTCGGCCTTGGCAATCACGCGGGAATCGCTTTCCGGCTTGGCGTAAATATTGTTTTCTCCGGGATTGGTAACTTTGACAAAGCGCCGTCCCGAAAGCATGGCTTTATGCACCCAGGTTTCCGAGCCTTCCCAGTCACGGATTTTGCGCCACAGCTCAAACTCGGCAATAATTTCCACCGGTGCGCCTTTTTGCTTATACACCCATTCAATCGGGTAGCGGCTGCCGGGGCCTGAACGCACGTTTATCAGGCTGGAACGCAGCGAAACCATGCGCGGCAAAGCCAATCCGGTCTCGCTTTCATTTTCTTCTGCCGCATTTACGGTGCCGATAAACCCCAAAATTATGCTCAGCGCTGTGAATGTTGTCAATAATGCCTTCATTTTTCTTCCCTTTAACAAAATTTAAATCAATGATAAAGATATATATTAAAAAAAGAGTAAACATTAAAAAGGAAAGGGTAAAAAAATGAATTTAATGAAAACAGTCAAAGACCTTATTCGTTTCAGAACCGAAACCGGCAATGCTGAAGAAATTGAAAAAGCCGCAAATTATATTATCAGTAAGTTTAAAGGAACAGAGGTTAAAGCCGAAATTTTTCAGTCTGAGGCTTCTCCGGTGGTGTTTTTGCGCAATGCCGATACGCTGGATTTTGATGTTTTGGTGCTGGGGCATATAGATGTGGTGCCGGCAGAAGATTCTATGTTTGAACCGGTGGAGAAAAACGGCAGAATGTATGGACGCGGCACTTTGGATATGAAGTCATTTGCCGCTGTGGCGCTTAACTCCATGATGTATGTCAGCGAGCATAAATTGCCGCTCAAATTCGGCGTTGTGCTGTCTACAGATGAAGAAAAAGGCAGCAAGTCAACGGAATCATTTTTGGAAGCCTATCCGCAGATTAAAGCTAAAATCGTGCTGGATAACGATGTGGGCGGCGATATAACCAAAATTGTCAGCAAGTGCAAAAATCCGGTGTTTGTAAAACTGATAGCCAAAGGGCAGGAGGCTCATGGCTCTACGCCGTGGGAGGGGATAGATGCTAACGAACTGCTGCTGCAGAGCTGGCAGAATATCCGCAAGCTTTATCCGTATTATGCTAAAAACCTGCCGCAGCAGCAAGACACTTGGTTTGATACTGTGCATATGGCGCTGATAAACGGCGGGCAGGTTTCTAATGTGCTGTCAAATTATGCCGAATCCTTGCTGGATTTCCGTCTGACTGAAAATTCTAGCGTTAAGCATTTGGAAGAAAATTTGCAAAAGTGTTTAGTTGACGGCGTAAGCTATGAAATTGTTTCGTCTTCAACTCCGGTGGTTATGGATGAAAATAATCCCTATATCTTGGAATATAAAAAATTTGCCGAGGGTATCTTGAGGCGTCCGATAGAATTTGAACATATCGGAGGCGCAACAGATTCCCGCGCTTTTGCCGTAAAAGGTTCGGTTGTGATTATGCATTCCGGAACCGGCGAAGGCATGCACGCTTCCGGAGAATATGTGGAAACCGAAAGCGTAAAGCAAATCGCCGATATTCAAATTAAGTTTTTGGAAAAATTGGCAAAAGACGGAATCTGATAATATTCGGCAGATTAAAAACATCGGTATTGTGCGAAAATGCCGATGTTTTTTGTTGCGGCAAAAATATTAGTAAGGATTCAAAATAAGCTCAAAAGTTGCTGAACCGCTTTCTTCAAAGGTCTGCTTACATTTGGCGGTTATCTCGCTGATGGTGGCGGTTCGCAAAGTTTTGCCGGTGTAAAGCTGTTTTCCGTTGCTATGCGAAGATGTATGAAGCCAAGAAGCAATTAAAATTACGTCATTGGCGGCTTGTTGGCTGGCAAGAGCTAAATTACGGCAAAATTCCTGTACTTCCGGAGCAAATTTGGCACCGTTTTGCGTAAAATAAAACCATACGGAACAGCGGGTTTCTCCTCCCGGAGTTCCGTCAGCATTGGTCCAAGGCTGAAAACCATAATACATATGTAAACGAATTCCGCTTTTATCATAAAGATAGCCGTCCTCATAAGTAATACCCTCTGGAATGTCGCCCATGGCAGCAAGAGTAGTGGTAATGTCTTCCCATTTTGTGGTTTTGGCGTTTAGGTTAGACTTCATCTTTATGGCAGCTGTAATAATTTCTGTCAGCATCTGCCGCTGTATATTTGATCGCCACATCAGCATAGCCTTGCTGTAACAGGCAATCCCGGCAACTGACAACACGCCTATTATAGCAAGGACTCCGAGCATTTCTATCATAGACCGTCCGCATTCTCTCGCCCCCTGCGGGAGAGAGTGGCGCGGCAGCTCCGAGTGAGGGGTATTATTAAACACGTCATTGCGAGCGTAGCGAAGCAATCTAACAAAACCAGCGCCTCTGCCGCCAGTCATCCTAGGTCGTGACGCACAGTCTGTACCTAGGATCTTGTCGCACCAAGGGCAGTGCATACCCTCGCCCCGTGCGGGAGAGGGTGACGCCTTGACGGCGGGTAAGGGGTACTTAAAGGATATGCAAAAGGCACTAAACAAGCGACCAAAGCCCAAACCCGAAACGTCATACTTGT
>CAVKTH010000059.1:0-10990 GCA_963659495.1 Bacteroidaceae bacterium
AAGTACCCCTCACCCGACGCCAAGGCGTTACCCTCTCCCGCACGGGGCGAGGGTTCTAGATTGCTCCGCCCTTGGTGCCACAAGATCCTAGGTACAGACTGTGCGTCACGGCCTAGGATGACTGGTGGCAGAGGCGCAAATTCCTTTGGTCGTTCCATGATTGAAATGCTCGGCGTTTTGGCTATAATTGCCGTACTTTCTGTTGGTGGCATTGCCGGATATTCCAAAGCTATGGAGAAGTATAAGGTCAATAAATTGGTTGAGGAATACACCTCTCTGATGTTTGGGCTAATGGAGCATATGGATAATTTTTCGCCCTTGCGTGTAGAGGGCGAATATCAAGAACGATATTATTTAGCCGAAACCATTCAGGGGCTGAATCTTTTGCCTGCTGGCTGGAGAATTGCCGGTAAACAAGGCGCTATAGATTCTGCTGGCAATTATGTTTATACTTTTGTCAGATATAAACATCTGACCTTTGACCTGCAGCTTGGTGCCATTGACGGCAGCAGCGGCTATAATATTATCCAATCATTTTCCAGTAACCTTTGCTTTGAACTGTTCAACAACCTGCTGAAACCTCTGCATAGCTCATTATACTATGCCGGTTTATGGAAAAATAAATCTGCCGGCGACGGATATTTCGGCGACAAATATTGCGGAGATGCCGAAAACAAATGTCTAAGCGAGGCTACTTTATCGGAAATACAAAATATTTGCAGCTCCTGTTCGGTCAAACAAGAAAATTGCCTTATAACCTGGGAAATGGATAATATCTAACCGCTTTTATAAAACTCCGCCAAATTGCTGCGATGGAATTTTTATGGCTAAAAATGGATATTTACATTGCAATATTCGTTAGTTTTTCCGCAAGAATTGCAGGCTTTGTGGAGGTCGTCCAACGTAACATTAACCATACACTTTTTGCGTCCGACACGATTGGATGTGCAATATCTGTCTCCGGCAAAAGAATAATAATCTCCCGAAGACCGATAAACCTCGGCATGTACGGCGGAAGCATGCAAAGGCAAAAAGACATTCTGGAACAGCTCAACACACATTTTCTCTGAAAAATTTTGAGAAATAGTGCCGGAATTTTCGCCTTGACTAGTTCCGCCTAAATAGATATCCATAATAAATTCGTTGTTTTCGCCGCTGCCATTGCCGGACGGACGTATGAATAAACTCAGGCTGTTGTTATAATCATCAATCAAAGCCGTATCATGAATCCAGCTCGCAGGCAAAAGATTTAAGGCGGTTAAAGTGTCTATATCAACATTTTGCGATTTTTTGAAGTCGTCTAAATGCTCCAAGACGCCATAAGTCAGCATGCTGTAATTTTCTACCGCTTTGTTTAATTTGAACTTTTCCATAGCTTTAGAGTAACCGGCAATTCCACCGACACTTAGCACCGCGATAATCGCCAGCACGCCCAGCATTTCTATCATTGAACGACCAAATTGATTTTGTTTCATCATAACTTCCTTTCATTATTTTTCATGTAACAAAAAAGCCATCGGCAAGATGGCTGGAAGTTGGAAACTACTAGAAACGAAATAGTGTAGCATATTAGCTATTGTGAATATAGCATATTTTGCTACCTTCCAGCTTTCGCCAGAAGGTATATTTAACGTCTTTATTGACGCGTTCCTAAGAGGTTTCCACACCCCAGACAGACTATTGCCTATCCAATATTTATTTTATCGGAATAAAGGCGTAAAGTAAAGAAAATTTTATAATTAGAAACGCATAAGAAAAAATACTAACTAACCTAATACCCGCAAAATTGCGATTAGTGGTGTAGATAGTGCTTAAAACAAGAAGAGAGAAAATTTTAGCGTACACAGAAGTACGTGAATTTTCTCTCTTTTCTATCTCTCTAAAAACTTGGATAATGAGCTTAATACGCCGCAAGACTTTTTCGCGGTGTACACAGAAGTACATAAGAAAAAGTCTTGCAAGTAGAAAGCCATTAGACGAGTTTTTAACTTTTAGAAGTGTTCGTCACAACGCTTAATCAACTCTTCAATATTTTCAGGCGGCCAACCCGGAGTTTCCATACCGAGGTGGATACCCATCTTAGCCAATACTTCTTTGATTTCGTTCAAAGATTTACGGCCAAAGTTTGGAGTGCGCAGCATTTCTGCTTCGGTTTTTTGAACCAAATCGCCGATATAGATGATATTGTCATTTTTCAAGCAGTTAGCAGAACGAACAGACAGTTCAAGTTCATCAACCTTACGCAGCAAGTTGCGGTTAAACGGTAATTCTTCATGAACATCTTCGGATTCGCTTTCCGGTTCGTCAAAGTTAATAAACGGTTTCAGCTGGTCTTGCAGAATGCGGGCTGCCAAGGCAACTGCATCTTCCGGAGAAACAACGCCGTTTGTTTCAACATTCATAGTCAATTTATCATAGTCAGTGATTTGACCTACACGAGTGTTTTCAACTTTGTAAGAAACCTTAGTAACCGGAGAATAAATTGCATCTACAGCAATCAAGCCGATAGGAGCATCTGCTGATTTGCTGTTATAAGCCGGAACATAACCTTTACCGGTGGTAACAGTTAATTCCATATTGATTTTTGCACCGGCATCCAATGTGCAAATCACATGGTCCGGATTCATAATTTCAACATCGTGACCGGTTTCAATCATAGCCGCAGTAACCACGCAAGGGCCTTCGGCTTTCAATGTCATTGTTTTTGCGCTGTCAGAGTGTACGGCAACAGCCAGCTCTTTAATGTTCAATACGATATCTGTAACGTCTTCGCGAACGCCAGGAATTACAGAAAATTCATGCAAAACACCGTCAATTTTAATGGCGGAAACAGCACCGCCTTGCAATGAGGACAGTAAAACTCTTCTCAACGCATTACCTAAAGTCAGACCGAAGCCTCTCTCTAAAGGTTCAACCACTATTTTTGCTTTGTGAGCAGCCTCATCTTGAGTAACCTGCAAATTAGTTGGTTTAATAAGTTCTTGCCAATTCTTTTGAATCACCGGTTTTGTCCTTTTCTTGATAAGTTATATGTACATATAAAAAAACACGGCAACAGGCCTTAAGCAAAGGCCTGTGCCAAAATAATAACTAGACGCGACGTCTTTTTCTCAGACGGCAACCATTATGCGGAATTGGGGTTACATCACGGATTGTGGTGATAGTAAAACCGATTACCTGCAATGCGCGGATTGCAGATTCTCTGCCTGACCCAGGTCCTTTAACTTCTACTTCCAAAGTTTTCATACCGTTTTCCTGAGCCTTTTTGCCGGCTTCTTCAGCGGCAACCTGAGCAGCATAAGGGGTAGACTTTCTAGAGCCTTTAAAACCCTGAGCGCCTGCAGTAGACCAAGACACAGTATTACCTTGAGCATCCGTAATTGTAACTCTTGTGTTGTTGAAAGAAGAATCAACGTGAGCTACACCGGAAGTGATATTCTTTTTTTCTTTTTTCTTTTTCAGAATTGCTTTAGCCATTTGCACTTACCTCACTTATTTCTTCTTATTCGCAACGGTTTTACGCTTACCTTTACGGGTACGAGCATTTTGTTTTGTACTCTGACCGCGGACAGGCAGACCTTTACGATGTCTCAAACCACGATAGCAACCTAAGTCCATCAATCTTTTGATGTTGGTACCAACTTCACGGCGCAGTTCGCCTTCTACAAGGTATCCGTTATCAATTACTTCGCGGATTTTCATGATTTCTTCATCAGAAAGCTGACTAACACGGCGGTTCATGTCAATTCCTGACTTTGCGCAAATATCTTGAGCAGATTTTCTACCAATACCAAAGATATAAGTCAATGCGACTTCAATTCTCTTGGCACTTGGAATGTTTACACCAGCTATACGAGCCAAATTTAATCTCCATTTACTTTCAATTAACTAATACATTCAAAAAGTTGATCACCACTTTTCAAAATTAAGCGGATTATAAGCGTGATATTTGCCAGAGTCAACCCCTTTTCTTCACTTTATTTAATTTTTTTACACAAAATCAAACAGCAATTTGCTATCTTCCGTTTCTAAAATGCAAATCGGCCTAAAAATTATAGACAAACCTCTTGCAAATTGCCAAAAATCATGCTAATCTAAACTAGTAAAAAAATTATTATGGAAACCTCTTATCGTTATTATTATCACGAATACAAGAGCTTTCCCAGTACCAATCTAATTTAAATTTTATTGATTATGAAGAAGTTTTTGTTTTTCGTAGTATGCGTTTTTGTTTGTGTTTTTGCAGACGCACAGTCTTTTACTCCTGTAACCCGCGTTGCCAAAGTTAACAAATCTTATGTTGCTTACGGAGACAGCGCTTACGCACAGTTGACCGCCGCACAGTACCTCCAGCTTAAGAAGTCTGTTGCCGGTTATAGTATCGTAAATTACAAGGGTAAGGATGCTGCCGGCAGTTTTAATATTGTCGTTTCTGACAATGAATATGACAGCGACATCCTGACTGTAGATTCTGTGGGCGTTGCCGATTCCGGCGTTGAGGTATATTTTACCAACGGTACTATGTATCTTGCCAAATCAGCAGCTTGGGCAGATGTTTTGAAAGGTCAGAACGTTGCTCATATTACCATCAAGAGTCCGCTCCGCCATTTTGAAAAGTATGAAGCTTTTGAAAATGTTCCGGTCGGTTTTGAGGTTAAGCACGGTTTGACCGCAGCTGCAAAGACTCAGAAATCTGTTTTAGCCAAGGTAACTGCAGATGTAAAGTCGGCATTTAGCAAAGCTAAGGAGAAGGTAGAGGAAAAAGTTGATAACTTTATTGACTCTAAAGCCCCTGCCAAAAGCGCAGCTTATTCTATGGGTGGGTTCAAGCTCATCCAAGAGTAAAACTAATACCTGTTTTTCGTTAGGAAAAGCAGGTATTTTTTATTGCAAAATCCCAAACAAAGTGCTATAAAAATAAAAGTATTTCAATTATTTTAACAATTTAAATTTTTATGCTATGAACTGTAAAAGTGCTGTTTCAAAATCTAAAGAGCAAACTTTAGCAATGTTTAATCAGATGCGCCGTCCGCTTTCTGCAGGTCTTCATTCCCTTGCTGATACTGCCGACTGCCTGATGTATGATGATATCGGAAATATAGAAAACCGTTATCCGTTTTAAAAGTTCAAAATTTAACCGGCTGTTTTTATTATAAAACTCAGCCGGATTTTTTTTACTTTTCCAAATCTTTTACAATTTCTTCCGTTACCTTTTTACCGTCGCCGAACAGCATAATTGTGTTCGGAGCATAAAACAGCGGGTTGTCAACGCCGGAATATCCGGCTGCCATAGAGCGCTTAACAAAGAATATCGTCTTGGCTTTTTCCACATCCAAAACCGGCATGCCATAGAGCGGAGAGCCGGAGTCGGTTTTAGCGTTAGGATTAGTAACGTCATTAGCGCCTATCACATACACCACGTCAGCCGAGGCAAAATCCTGATTTATATCTTCCATCGCAAAGATTTTTTCATAAGGAATCTGCGCTTCTGCCAGCAAAACATTCATATGCCCCGGCATGCGCCCCGCCACCGGATGAATTGCATAGCGCACGTCAACTCCGTATTTTTCGGTCAAAACGTTTGTCATATTCTTTAGAGCAATCTGCGCCTGCGCCGCCGCCATGCCGAACCCCGGAACAACAATTACCTTGCGGGCGTTAGCCATAATAAAGGCCGCTTCTTCCGGCGAACCGGTTTTTACTATTCCCGTAGCTTTGCTCGTTTTTTCCTGCACTTGCTTTTCCGGCCAAATAACTCGCAGCAGCGGCCTGTTCATGGCTTTGCTCATTACATAGGATAAAATCGTGCCGCTGGCGCCGACTAAGGTTCCGGTAATAATCAGCAGCAAATCGCCGGCCAGCAGGCCTACCAGCACCACAGCCCAGCCCGAAAACGAGTTCAGCAGAGAGATAACCACCGGCATATCGGCGCCGCCAATCGGCATAGTTCCGCAAATACCAATCAGCACAGCCAAGGTCATAATACCGGCAAAACCGCGGTCAAACTGTATAAAATATACAACATTCACAAGCAGCAGGAGTTCCAAAAGCAAGCTTATCCATTTCAGCCAATCCACATTTCTGCGCAGCAAGCCGTGCAGCTTGGCAAACGCAACCATAGAACCGCTGAAAGTAACCAAGCCGATAACCACGCACAAGGCTTCTAAAATATTTTCTTTTTCATATTTAAACGGGCAGCAGATAATCAAGGCCGAAGCCAGACCGCCGATACCGTTTAATAAAGCCACAACCTGCGGCAAAGTGGAAAGCTGAACCCGCATGGCAAACAATACGCCGATTCCGCCTCCGGCAAACAAGGTCAGCAAAATCAATAAAGCATTATATTTCAGATTCAGCGTAAGGCAGGTTATAAGCGCAATGCCGACCGAAACCATGGCAATATGATAGCCTCTTACCACCCGAGACGGGGCAGACAAGCAATCTATGGCAACAACCATTAGAAAAGCAGAAAGCAAATAAAGCAGCGAGCTAATCATTATTTTTATTCTCCTTTTTTCTGAAAAGTTCCAGCATGCGGATAGTAACCGCCAAGCCGCCGAATAAGTTTACAGATGCAAAAAAGACGGCAATCAGGCTTATGGTTAAAACTTTTGGGTCTGCCGTATGTCCGGCAATCACAATACCGCCCAAAACCGTCAGCCCGCTGATAGCGTTGGTAGCGCTCATCAGAGGCGCATGCAGCGACGGCGAAACCCGCCAAACCGTGAAATAGCCTAAAAATGCCGATAATACCAAAATTGCCAGCAGATAAACATCATCCATTTTTATCCCTCCGCCTGAGTTAACAAAATCTGCGACCAGACTTCTTTGTCTTGTTTTATTTTTTCCAGCCGCGATATAAAATTATAGACATTGCGCGAATGCAGCTGACTTGCCGAATAGGCTACATCTGAGGCTAAATGCGAGTCTGAAAGCAGTCTATAATGTTCATTATCCAGCAGCCGCCCCGTAATGCTGGTTTCTACATTGCCGCCGGCCATATCCAGCACCACGGCGCCGAACGGCAGCCTTTGCAGCTGCGCCGCGCTCAAAACCTGAGGCACTTTTCCGCTGATAACCGACACCGTTGTAATTACAATAGCGCAAAGCGGCAGAATTTGATTTATTTCTTCCGGAGCCGAAACCACAAATTTAGCTCCCAACGATTTTATTTGCTCTTCCGCTTCCGGACGGATATCTGTTGCATAAACCTGCGCTCCCATACGCTGCAGAGTGGCAACCGCCTGCAGTCCGGCAACTCCGGCGCCGATAACCAAAGCTTTCAGCGGCGTCAGGGTTCCGGCAGCCGTCATCATCAGCGGCACAGTCTGCGTCTGCATATCCATAGCCAGCAGCGCCGCTTTATATCCGGCTAAATTGTGCTGTGAAGACAGCGTGTCTATATCCTGCACACGCGATAAACGCGGCAGACGTTCAAAAGCCAGAGCGTTGATTTTGTATTTTTGCCAAACGGCAGTACGCTCCGGCTTTTTATAACTTTCAAAATTTGCCAATATCCATAGGTTAGGATGCAAAAAGGCATATTCATCTTCTTGCGGCGCCCATATTTTGGGCATAAATTCAGCTTTTTCATAGACTTCCGCAGCATTCAGCAGCGCTGCACCGGCATGGCTGTATAATTCATTGCTGAAACCGGCACGCTCTCCGGCTCCCGTTTCGGCATAAACCTGATGTCCGGCCGACACCAGCTGTTCTACAGTCTGCGGCGTGACTGCAACCCTATATTCCCAAGCCGGGCGTTCTTTCACTAATCCGATAATCATGGCCCCCTCATAAAAATGCTTGCATTACAGCTCCATTCCTTTTATATAATAAGCAAAACTAAAAAGCAAAGGAAATATAGCCAAATGGTTAGGTTATGGGATTTATACAGCATCTTTTTCAAAATGGGGATTTTTACCTTTGGCGGCGGCTATGCTATGCTGCCGATTCTAAAGAGCGAAGCTGTTGAAAAAAGAAAATGGGTTACTGAAGAAGAACTCTTAAACTATTATTCTATCGGTCAATGCACGCCGGGGATTATTGCCGTAAACGCCGCTTCGTTTATCGGCTATCAGCTGCGCGGCTTCTGGGGGATGATTTGGGCGACTCTCGGAGTGATTTCGCCGTCAATCATTATTATTCTGCTGGTGGCAATGCTGCTCCGGCAATATATGGATAACCAATATGTGCAATGGGCATTTGACGGGATTCGCGTCAGCGTTATCGCTTTAATTATAGACACGGTTATCGGCATGTGGAAAAAGGGAATCTGCAATATCCGCGATTATATTGTTTTTGGTTTGGCGGCGGCGCTGCTGCTGTTTTTCAATTTGTCGGCGGTAGTTATTGTGGTGCTGGCGGCGGCCGGAGCGTTTATTCCAAACTATAAGAGGCAGAAATGACTTATTTGATTTTAGCTTTTGAATTTTTCAAAATCGGACTGTTTGCCGTTGGTGGCGGCTTGGTAACGGTTCCGTTTTTATATGATTTAACAGAGCAGTACGACTGGTTCACAGCCAAAGAACTTACGGATATGATTGCCGTATCCCAATCCACGCCGGGGCCTGTCGGCATAAATATGGCAACCTACGCCGGATATAAAGCGGCCGGAGTTTTCGGCAGCCTGTGGGCAACCTTGAGCTTGGTTACGCCGTCGGTTATTGTGGTGTATCTGATTTCTAAAATTTTAACCAAGTGGAAAGACAATCCGAATGTTATGCGTGTTTTAGGCGGAATCCGTCCGGCGGTGCTGGCGCTGATTCTCTTTGCCGGCTGGGATATCGCTAAAGAGTCAATTATAGACTGGCAAACTGCCGGATTATTGATTGTTTTGGTTATCGCTATGCGGTTTTATAAGAAAAGTGCAATTTTTTATATTATACTTTCCGCTATTGCCGGATTGATTTTTCATGTTTAACCGCTTGAAATTCATCAAAATAAAGCATAAAGTTAAGAAAAAATATTATAGGGGATTAAAATGAGCGAGCAAGATACAGTTTACGACGTAGTGGGAATCGGCAATGCTATTGTAGATGTGTTGGCAAAAGTCGGCGATACTTTTTTGAAAGAACGCAATTTGACTAAAGGCTGCATGACTTTGGTAGAAGCCGCCGACGCCGGTAAAATTTATAACGATATTATTCCGGAGCGAGAAGTTTCCGGCGGTTCTGCCGCCAATACCGTTGCCGGCATGGCTTCGCTGGGCGCCGACTGTGCTTTTATCGGCAAAGTTCACGACGATGAGCTGGGACAGGTATTCAAACGCGATATCGGCGCCGCCGGTATTGACTGTTTTACCGCTCCGCTGGAAGAGGGACCGGCGACCGGACGCAGCATTGTGCTGGTAACTCCGGATGCTCAGCGCTCTATGTTTACTTATTTAGGCGCTTCCCGCAAGCTTTCTAAAGATGATATTGATGAAAAGCTTATCAGCGAATCTAAAATAATTTTTATTGAGGGGTATTTGTGGGATGAGCCGATGGCACATGAAGCGGTGCTGAAAGCCTGCGAACTCGCGCATAAGCACGGCCGCGAAGTTGCCTTTACGGTTTCTGACCGCTATTGCGTTTCTTCACACCGCGATCATATGCTTGACCTTATTCAAAACCATGTGGATTTGCTTTTTGCCAATGAAATGGAACTTAAAGCGCTGTTTGAAACAGAAGATTTTTCAGCGGCTTTGGATATGATTAAGCCTATGGTTAAGATTGCGGCCATTACCCGAGATTCCCGCGGTTCTGTGGTGGTAAACGGCAGAGTTAAAATATTTGTGGAAGCCGAGCCGGTAAAGCCAGAAACAGTTGTAGATTCCACCGGTGCCGGAGATTTGTATGCCGCCGGATTTTTGTTTGGCTTAGTTAATAAACGCAGTTTGGGAACCTGCGCCATGATAGGCAGTATTGCCGCTTCGGAAATTATCAGCCATTACGGCGCCCGTCCGGAAGTTTCTCTGCGCGGCTTTGTCCGAAACAAACTGCTGCAATACGGCAAAAGATTTTAGAAAATTTTAAGCGGCGGCAAATTCGCCGCTTTTTACATATCCAAAACCAGAGCGCAAGCTTGCTTGCCTTTTTCACAGGTTTTGCAGATATTGTTAATTTCAATCGGAGTTATATCTTTAAGACATTTTCGGCCGTCAGCACATAAGCTGTTGCCGTAATAGCTATATGTTTTATCAGTCATAACATGAGCGGCTCTGGCTGCCGAATGCAAAGGATAAAACACATTTTGCACAATCTCTCGGCACAGCTTATCCGAAAAAGCATAAGACAAATCGCCGATGCCTTGTTCAACCGTTTTTCCGCCTAAATAAAAGTCTATCGTGATGTTGCCGTTACGGATAAACGGCTGAATCGTGTCGCCCATTTCATCGGTTAGGCGTATATAATCAACCCGCTCCCATGTTTCCGGAACCAAATTTAAGGCCTGCACCACATCAACCAGCCCGTATTGATAGCTGCTGTCAGATTTATCTCGTAAACTGTCGGTATGCTCCAGCATTCCTTGAATAAGATAATTGAACTGCTCCACAGTCCGGTTTAGCTTATACTTTTCCATCGCCTTGGAATAGCCGGCAATTCCCCCCCACACTCAGTACACCTATAATCGCCAGAACTCCCAGCATTTCAATCATTGACCTACCAAAAGAATTTGCGCCTCTGCCGCCAGTCATACTAGGCCCTGTGCCTAGTATCTTGTCGCACCAAGGGCGGTGCCACCCCTCGCCCTGTGCGGGAGAGGGTGACGCCTTGGCGTCGGGTGTGGGGTACTTAAAGAATGTGCAAAAGGCACTAAACATGCGTTTAAAAAACAAACCCGAAACGTCATACTTGTCGCCACACCCAGCAGGCTGTGGCAGACGAGTATCCATAACTTTGTTGCCAAAGGCAACGCTTCTTTGTTTACTTGCTCCCAGAGAGAACTCACGTCCCCGGCACCAGTCATTCTTGGGTTTATCCCAAGAATCTTCTCTCAACCAGCACTTATG
>CAVKTH010000060.1:0-10872 GCA_963659495.1 Bacteroidaceae bacterium
TTGGTTTTGCTGCGGAGTCGGAGCAATTAAACCGGTGTTAGGGTCATAAGCATAAGTGCTGTTTTTGAGTGAGTTTGTAACGTTTTCTATGTTTTCGCTGATGTCAGACGAGCCGAAACCATAGTTATTATCCGCGTTTCCGCCCCAAAAGTTGGTGCCGTATTGCGGATAATCTTTGTTTATGCCTTGGCTGTTAAAGTTCTTAATCAGCTGTTCTTCACGGTCTGCCCGCGCCATTTGATAGGCGATTTCATCGCGCAAAGAAAATTTGCTGTGGTCAACACCGTAGGTGTCAATTTTACTGTCACCGGCTAAGTAGCCTAAAGGTGATTTATATTTGGGCCATATATCCATGGCTTTTCCTCCATTTTCTATAATTTAAATCATATTAAAATGATTGATTTCTTATGAATGAATTTGCAGCCAATTATATCGCAAAAGCCATCAACTGGCTGCAATTCGGTAAAATAAAATCAATCAAACATTATTGTATATATGATAAAAATCTTTTAAAGTCAAGCTGAAAATAAGAAAAATGTATAATATAACATGTTATATACTTTTATTTCTTACTATAATCATAAAATTATATGAAATATTTAGGCGGCGAGGGGTTGACTTTGCTTTTTTATGTGTTAGAACATAGCTGTTTTAATTATAATTTATAATATTTTTAACTTAAATTTTTTTGCGTATGAAACAGATGTTTCTTTGCCTTGTGGCATTGACGTTGTGTTTAACTTTTTCTTCTTGCAGCCATCAGAGTTGTAAAAATCTGAATGATGCTGTTGCAGAAGAGCGTGAATGGGGATTTTTTGACGCTGCCTTAAATTGGCTGCAGTCAGGCGAATCCGTCTTGAATGATGATGCCGAAACTTCGTATACTACCGAAGAGGATGAAAACGGCAATCTTCGTTCTGTGCAGATACTTTATGCTGATAAGTGTTCCGGTGTAAAGTATGCAAACACCAATGAGCATGTTTCTGCCGGTGATTTCGTTTTGGTTTGGAAAAGAGGTTTTTTCACATATTTAGTGAAATGCAACAACCAGCTTTCTTTTATGGAACGTATTGCCCAAGCCCGAAAGTGGTGCGTAGAAACGTTCGGCATGCCAATCAATTCTAAAGATTATCTGGCCTGCCGCTACCCTCGTGTGATGTGTGTGCAATAAAAAATAAAGGCTGCCTCATAAATTGAGACAGTCTTTATTTTTTTTACATGGTGGAAATTTCTTCCAGCAAATCAAACAACATATACATTCTAAGAGTTTGATTATACAAATTTCTATAGCTTGTCAGCGGTATAAAAAACGGTGTTGCGCCAAAGAATCTCCGTGAATAAACGGCTATAATAAATTTATCTTCAAAACGCGAGCAGTCTATAGGCGTGAAAGGCATAAGCCTTTGTATTTTTACGAGTTTTTCTGCCAGCTGCGGCGTCAAAAAGTCTATAGCCGATTTTTTATCATAGGTGTACACGTTCCAATTTTTATTAAATTCAGGCGTGATTTCCAAATATTTGCTGCTTACATGCGTAGTTCTGGTGCGGTATTTTTTGAAAATCTTGCCCAGCAAATAAAAAGCATAATAAATTGCCGGAACAAACATAAGGCTGCAGCCAAGGGCGAGGGCTACTATTTCAATCGGCTGACTGCGCACGGCATAGCTGAAGATAATTGAAAAAATGATAATCAGGCTCAAAATTACCGGAGTGTAGATCAGTAAAATTTTAGCCATAGTATTGTTCCAATAGAATTTTTTAGAACGTATAATCAGCGGAGTCGGAAATATTTTATTAAATCCGAACATTGCCATTGTTCCGTTAAACCACCATTCAGAGCCGTATATTCCGGGCTTTGTAACTTTGCTTGAAGAAACGCAGATGTCGGAGTTTTTATAAGTTCCGCTGAAATATTCATCATTTTTAATGTTTTCTATATTATGGAACAGCCAAGAGTTCAAAATGTCTGCCGGCAGAATGTGCAGGCGGTAGTTTTCGGGCTTGAAATTTTTGAAAAAAGTTATGAGCTTGCCTATTACCATAATATTTATATTGCACTTATATTGGCTGTACATTTTTAAAAATAAGGCAAACAGGGCAAACGGTGCGAATGTTAACACTAAAGCGATGGTGGTAAAGCAGTTGTCGCCTATAATATTATAAAAGTATCGTGCTGTTAAAAAATATAAGATAAGCGCAATTATATCCGCAACGGTTAAAGCGATGTAAACCCAAAAGGTTTTTACAAACTTTTTTCTGACGTTTTCCGCTTCGGTCAGTCCGCGGCGTAATTCTGTTTTATAAAACTGCTGAAATTCACGTTTGAAAAATCTGAGTTTTTTATTCGGCTCCTGCGTAAGCATATTATAGTCCTTATCGTCTGTTTATAGTAAATGGAAACATTACCTAAATACTACTTTTTATAAAACATGTCAATAAAAACAGATTAGCGATAGAAAAAATTAACAAATTTGTGCTATAGCTAAAAATAGGTTTATAAATGGAGGATTTTGAGATGAACAACGGTTTTGAATATGTAAATGATTTAAGCTTGGAGGAAAAACTCATATTTTTGCGTATGATTATCCGCTTGATCGGCAAAGACGGACGCATAGACGACGCCGAACGCGCATTTATGAAAGAATTGGCCGGACAATATCAAATTCCCCGTGAATACAGCGCCCAGATAAATCAGCAGGTCAGCGAAGAGAATCTGCTGAGAGAAGCCCAAAAATTAGACCGCCGGAAGTCTCTGTATTTAATTAAAGAATTGCTGACTGTGGCAAATTCTGATGAAGATTTAGATGACAGCGAGATTGATTTTGTTATCAAAGTAAGCAAGGCTTTGAATATTGAAGATGAAAAAGTGGCTGAAATCAATCAGCTGGTTTTAGACCAGATGTCGCTGCTGGAACGCTATAATCAAGCGCTGGAGCTGGACTAGCCGGAGCTTTATTCATCGGCGAGATTTTGAAAAACGCCTAAAATCTGCTCTGTTTCTTCATAGGTTATTGCGCCGTCTCCGTTGGCGTCAAACAGCTGGAAAATCTGCTTGTTATTATTCAGCAGCGAGGTTTGCTGATAGTGCTGAAATTCCGGCTTATCCAGAAATCCGTTGCTGTCAATATCGGCTTCCTTAAAGTTTTGGGCGACGGTGCTTTCGTCTTCTGCATAATCATCATTTTGTCTGAAGTGAGTTAAAATTTCTTCCTGACTGATTTTTCCATCACGGTTAAGGTCAAATTCAATAAAGTTTTTAGCCGCTATTTTGTTAAAGTCATTTTCCTGAAACAATAAAAATTCGTCTTCGCTGATTTTTCCGTCTCCGTTTGTGTCGGCTTTATTAAATTCTTCTCGGCTTGTAAAAATCAGATTGCCGATTTCTTCTTCGGCGTTTTCTTCAGAATATTCTTCAGTCTTTTGGACAGCGGCAGGCGAGGGCGATTCTATGGCGGCAACAGGTGCTGCGGATTTTTTAGCATGGCGCGGCGTCCAGTTCCATTTTTGAGCGCAAACCGGCTGGCTTAAAAATAAAACAGCCAGCAAAACTAAGATTTTTTTCATAAAACCATCCTCCTATTGATAGATATAGCCGTTGACGATAATTTTTGTTGTATAAAGAATAAAGCACATTCCGGGGTTTTGCCCGTTTACAAAATAAGGATGGTGCTGGTCGGTGCGGGTTCCGGTGTTCAGGTAATACTTCGGCGCTTTCACATCCACTAAATAGCCCTCAACATAAACCACATCTCCGGCAGTCAGTGTGTGCAGCCCTTTATTGATATTTTCATTGGCCGGAATCGGATGATAGTTGTTATATTGATTTTCGTTTATATGCGGATTGCAGACTGCCGAATTTTTTTCACTTTCTTCGCGCTCGGATTCGGAAGAATAGTATGAAAAGAAAGATTCCTTATATTTTACGCCTTTGCATAGAATGCGTCCTAATCTTTCTTCATGTTCAAACTCAAAGAGGCTGTAGATTTTCGGCTTTGCCATATCGGCATGAACCATCAGCAAATCAATCGGAACTAAGTTTATGTAATCGCTTTGGCTGTGGCCGCGGTACATTTTATTAAAGAGCGTGTCATAATGGTCTACATAGCCGATTTTGGCGGTAACGCTGTACTTGGTCTTAGGGTACAGCGTATATTTTACATTGCTGCGGGTTATTTCAATCGGCGCTGAGACTATATCTTCATAATAAGCCTCTTGCGAAACCGTCAGTTTTTCGGCGGATTTCTGAGCAAATAAAAGCGGATAAACTAAGCGCTTGGGATATTCCGGAAATAAAAAAATGAGCAAACCAAGCGCGATAGCGGCAATACAAGGCTTATTCAGCGGACGTCTGTCCTTAAAATAGCGTATTGAATAAATATCGGGCATGGTTTGCTCCTGCAGCCGAGCGGCTTAAAAATCTATTTGTACATATAACCGCCGCTGATAACTTTGGTCGTGTACAGATAATAGTGCTGGCTGAGGTTAGCGCCCTCCAGCAGCTCTCTTTTTTTCAGATTCGGCTTATATGCGGTTGTTATTTCCAGCTGCGGCACGTCTACCAGATAGCCCTCAATATAAACCACATTGCCTTTGGTCAGCGTGTGAACAGCCTGATTTATGCGTTCGTTAGCCGGTATAATGCGGAAGTTGTTGAAAGTGCCGGCAGATGAATAGCCGCTGCAGAGATTGTACTTTTCCTGTTCTTTTTGCGAAGCCTGTGTGGCAAATGAAGCGGCAAAAGATTTTTCATAAGATACGCCTTTGCAAAGCACATAGCCGGTAGCCGACTTATGCTTATAATTAAACAAAGAAAAAACATCGCTTTTAGCCATTTCGCCCCATAATAAAAACAGGTTTGTGGTTGTTAAATTCGGGTCTTTGGTATCTTTGTTTTTCTTTTTCAGAAGCTTGTTTAAAGTGTTGGTTGTCAAATCGTCATACGGATGCGCATAGCCTACTTTTGCGGTTATGCTGTATTTTGCATGCGGAACCAGCTTATAGTCCTTATGATTGCGGGTAAAATCAATAACCTTTTTGTTTGTAACCTTAAATTCTCCGGCTTTAGAAACCGTTAGTTTCTGCGGATCTTCTTTACCGATTAACTGCTGGTAGACCAAGCGCAGAGGATATTCCGGAAAGAAATAAAATAGCAAACCCAGAATACAAATCACATAGCCGAAATAGCTATAGTGTTTTACTCGGTTCGTAGTTTTTTTCATATGCAAATCGGGCATGATTTTACTCCTGATAATAAGTGTTATGATAATTTTTTAATAGCTTCGGTAATTCTTTGCAAAGTTACGTCTTTGCCTAGAATATGCGCCAATTCGGTTGCTCCGCCCGGCGTGGTTTCTTTGCCGGAAAGGGCAATGCGCACCGGGTACAGAATTTGACCGTTTTTCATTTCATGGGCAGCGGCAGCTTCTTTCAGGGTGTTAAACAAGTTTTCGTTAGTCCAGTCCGTAATATTTTCCAATATCGGCAAAACCAGCTGCAAAGCTTTAGCGGCAATTTCCGGATTGGTCTTCATCTTTTTATTTTCGTATAAAGCAATATCATATTCCGGCATTACAGCTAAGAAATCTGTCTGTTCCGAAATTTGATTTAAAACTTCAATACGCGGCTGCAACACTTTGCTTAAAAATACTAAATCCATATTTTTGCCCTCTAAATCTTTGTAGTAAGGCAAAGCTAGTTCATGAAATTCAGCTTCCGGCAAATTGCGGATATAGCAGCCGTTCATCCAAGTAAGTTTAGTAATATCAAAAATTGCTGGAGACTTATTTAATCTTTCACTTGAAAAACATTGTTTAAGCTCTTCTAATGAAAAGATTTCTTGCTCTGTTCCAGGGTTCCAGCCGAGCAGGGCGATATAGTTCAGAATTGCTTCCGGCAAATAGCCTTTAGCCACCAAATCTTGGAATGAAGCATCGCCGTTGCGCTTGCTTAATTTGTGCTGAGCGTCTTTCATAACCGGCGGAACATGCACATAAATCGGCGGCGTCCAGCCGAATGCTTCATAAATCAGGTTATATTTAGGGGTGGAAGAAATATATTCATTGCCGCGCACCACATGGGTAATCTGCATTAAATGGTCGTCCACCACGTTGGCAAAGTTATAGGTCGGCAGCCCGTCTGTTTTCAGCAGCACGCCCTCATCAAGCTCGTCATAATCAATTTCAATATCGCCGTAAACCACATCATGAAAAACTGATGTGCCTTTTTTGTTAATGGTTTGGCGGATGGTGTAAGGCTCGCCGGCGGCAACCCGCTTTTTAGCCTCTTCCAGCGAGATTTTCAAGCACGGGTCTTTAAATTTGATATGTGCTTCCGGCGTATCTTCGTCGGCTTCTTCATTTTCTTCTTTTTGAGCGCAGAAACAATAGTGCGCGCCGCCGAGTTCAACCAGCTTATGCGCGTATTCCAGATAAATTTTGCGGCGTTCGGATTGTACATACGGACCAAACTCGCCGCCGACATCCGGCCCCTCGTCCCAGTTCATGCCGACGCGTTTCAGAGTCTTAAAAATGATATCCGTAGCTCCCTCAACATAGCGCTTTTGGTCGGTATCTTCAATACGCAGAATAAAATCGCCGCCGGCAGATTTTGCAATCAGATATTCATACAAAGCTGTGCGCAAGTTGCCGATATGCATATAGCCGGTAGGGCTTGGCGCAAATCTGGTTCTGTTTTTCATTTTATAACAATCCTCTAATGTAATTTTGCTTAAATTATCATTAGCATAGAACAAAATTTACTTATTGCAAGACTTTTATCAATATTTTCAACTTATAAAATATGCAGCGCCAAAATATTTGCTTTTTATTGAAACAAAGTCAGAAAACGTAAAAACAAAACACTCTGCCGCATTGGGGTACGGCAGAGTGCAGATATAATTAGGATTTGTTTTTTATTTTATGTCTTTCATCACCTCCTTAAAGATTTTTATTTTACCAAACCATTCCATATTCAGGTTCTGCTTTAACATAAGGTATAATATCAATATCTTTACATTTTTGATTATTATCATCCAAAATATAGCAGAGTGTCATGGTGTCATTTGCTTTTGTCGGATAACTGAACGGCTCATAAACCGCAGAGGTTCCGCTTTTAATGACAACACTTTTCGTCTGATACAGATTATCGCCGTTTGTAAAACCTCCTTTTTTGTAGTAATATAAAGGATTGTTCCAATTTACTCCCGGCAGCAGCTCATCGCCAAAGTCCTGAACATAGCCATCCGGCCATGATAATCTGATATTACTGTAGCAATACTGATTGCCGTACTGCGAGCAATAATAACCATCAAATGTTATACCGCTGTCAAACTTTTCTCCGCTGATATTTATAGACTTCAGATAAAATTTATCTTTAACCGATTTAACATTTACCTTTTGGCCGTTTTCGCCTCTTATCCAGAATATACCGGAAGAAGACAGCGGCCAAATAGGCGCTGGAGAAGCATTGAAATTTGCATCAAAAGACATATTAAACAAAATATTTGTCGGCCAGTTGATATAACAGGTTTTGCCTGTGTATGCTACAGCATCGGCATCGGTATTTTTCCAATGCAGACTATTGCTCAGAGATGAAGCTTTTGTTGCAGAAACAATATTGTTTTCAACGCAGCCTGTAGCCTTATAGCAGCCATTGCTTTCTGTATATATAAATACGTTTGCGCTTGGTTTTACAGAATCATAACCAGCAGGACAAGTGCTGACATTACTTTCAATTCTCTTTTCCGGAACAATATTAAACTGTTGATTATTGTAAGTAAAGCTTACCGTCTGCGGAGTATAATCAACCGTATAAAACGGAGTTACAGCAGAAGTATAAACAACTTTTCCGCCGATATAAACATCCATTCCGGTTAAAGTTCCGCGGCTTTCATATTCGCTTGTTGACTTATTATAAATTGTCGTAAAAAATCCTTGTCCGGTAGGAGCATGAATTTCTTCATCAATTTCATAAGCATCTGCCGTATTATCATCTGTATCGCCGCTAATTAAATCTTTAGCATACAATCTTATTTCAAACCCCTCAGCTTTACTGCTGTCTGCCAAAGTTGAATAGTATATAGCCGTTTCTGTTTGGGCTGGATTATCATATACTTCAAAATATGACAAAGCAGTAATAGTGTAGGTTTCCGGCGTATAAGTTTGAGGCGTGCATTTGCCGCAGACCTTGCCGTTTGCCGTACCGTTAGAAGAAAACGTTTCGCCGGTTTTGCAGTCACTTTGGCTTTGATAATCGGTTGAATAGCCGCCGGTGCAGGTTTCTATAGGTTTGCAGATACCGCATGGATTATTATTGCTGTCAACAGTACCATCTTTTTCAAAAACTTGTAATCCGGATATGCAGTCAGATTCAGTTGTACATGTTGTATCATCAGGCTTAGTTGTTTTTTCCGCAAGCTTATAGCAGCTGCCGCAGCTGTTGCATTCGTGTTTATCTTTGTCTTTTTTCTGACTCAATCCCTTTTGGCAGGAAGCGTAATCATCAAAAATATCTTCCTTGCTGGAAGCACATCTTCTATACCAGCACGGATTATTATCTGGAGAGTACGCTTCTTCACATTCTCCCATTCCTTTTTCAGCTTCTGTTCTTGATTTATATTGACATCCGCCTGGATTTGGATCAAATCCGGTTATTTTACTGGTGCCGCAGCTGCCGTCCGGCAAAAAGCAAATCTTCGCCTCCGCTGCGGTTGCGAATAAGCAAAGAAATGTTAATAAGGCAACCATAACCCTCGCCCCCTGCGGGAGAGGGTGACGCCATAGCGTCAGGTGAGGGGTATCAATAGACACGTCATTACGAGCGCAGCTAAGCAATCTAACAAAACCTGCGTCTCTAGCACCCGTCATACTAGGCTCTGTGCCTAGTATCTTCTGGCACCAAGGGCGATGCAATCCCTCGCCCCGTGAGGGAGAGGGTGACGCCTTGGCGTCGGGTAAGGGGTACTTAAAGGCATTTTCAAATAATTTATACATATCTCTAACTCCGTTTAATTTTGTTATACATAAAACAAAACCCACCAAAATGGCGGGCGGATGTTGAGAAACCGTATACTGATAAACGGCTCGGCTTATTCAGCTCATAGCCTTATTTAGCCGACATCCACCTAACCGGCAGAAATCGGCATAACAGAATTTAAGTCGTTTATGCTTTAACGACTATCAGTATAAAAGGGTTCTCACGCCCTAGACAGACTATCGCCTGTCTGAAACTTATTTTACTGAAATATTGCACAAAAGTAAAGATATTTTTATAAAATATGTAAAATCAAAGCATTGGAATAGTTAAATAATTTTACAAAGACTATATGCTTCCCAGAAATTTCTAGATAAAACTTCTAAAAACTTTGTTAAATTACAGTTTTTGTAGTCTTAAAATGACAAAAGATGTTATTGCAGCAGCCAGTCAAACAAATTGACTATTTTAATTCCGTCATCTGTTGTACCAATGTGAATTTCATCTGTGGTTAAAACTATCTTAGTAAAATTATCTTTAATCGCGCGCAAAGAAGCTAGCTCTCTATCTAAGGTACTGTCATTTTGTAAGTTATCACATACTTGGATATAAATTTTTTCATCTCCTTTAGCAGCGATAAAATCAATTTCTTTGTCGTCAATTTTACCAATAGATGTATTGTAATTTCGGCGTAATAATTCAAAAAATACAATGTTTTCAATAATTCTGCCTGTGTCGGCTAATTTACCTAATTGATAGTATCTTAGACCGGTGTCAACAATATAATATTTTTCTAAACTTCTTAAATAATCTTTGCCTTTTATATCATATCTGTCAATAGAGTAAAAAATAAAAGCGTTTTCCAAAGATTTTATATATTTTTCAACGAGTTTATTATTGGCTGATGAAATGCTCTTTTCACTAGCCAATATCTGTGATATTTTGTTGATAGATGTTATATTAGATATATTATCAGCCAAAAATTTTGTAATACGATTTAATGTTACAACATCTTTGATTTCATTTCTACTCAAAACATCTTTTACAATGACTGTGTTATAAATGCTGTCCAATATTTCTTTTGAATTAGTTTCATCTAAATTAAAATCTTTTAAAGACGGCATTCCGCCAAACTGCATATAATAACTGAATTTTTTAGCAATAGTCGTATCACTTGAAAAAGTGTAGAATGTTAAAAATTCTTTGAAAGAAAGCGGAAGCATTTTTATTTCTACATACCGTCCGGAGAGATAAGTGGATAGTTCCGATGACAACATATAGGCATTGGAACCGGTTAAATATAAATCAAGCCTAGTATTCAAAAAAAGAGAGTTTACAACTTTTTCCCAATGTTCAATTCTTTGAATTTCATCTAAGATAATATATGTTTTTTGATTATCTGCCGGTAATTTATCTAAAATAGTTTGATTTAAAGTTTGATAATCAATTCCATCATAAATTAAATCTTCAAAGTTCATTTTTATTATGTGATTATTTTCCACACCTTGCTTTGTAAGATATTCAGCAAAACTTGTTAGAATACTGGATTTTCCGCAGCGTCTTATACCCGTGATAACCTTTATCAGCGGTTTATCGCGATAGGAAATAAGTTTTTGTAAATATAATGGTCTTTCTATCATTTTATACCTCTTATTGGTAAAATAATACAAAAACTATATAATTTCAAGAAGTTTTTGGATGAAACTTCCAAAAACTTTACTAAACTATAATTTTTATAGTCTAAAAATGACAAAAGTTATAATTGCTATATTTATAGCTACACCAACCTCACTCCATAAGTTAACCGTAAAATCAAAGCGTTGGAATGGCTGGAAGTGTGTAAAAAAAACGACCGTTTAAAAGGGACAGTTTTTAGGCTGTTTTTAGTAATGTAGCAGAGGT
>CAVKTH010000061.1:0-10860 GCA_963659495.1 Bacteroidaceae bacterium
AGAGAGAGAGAGAGACCTTTGCTTAGCTTATTTTTCATCTTTCTTTCCTCTTAAATTAAGTTGTTTTACATATTTATTCTACACCAGCCTCACTCCATAAGTCAACCGTATTTTAGGGGTTATGGGGTTTGGGTTTTTAGAAATTGATAAATCGTGTAGGTGCTGACGCCGTGGATTTTGGCGATTTGAGTTTTAGGCGTGCCGCTATGGATAAGGCTTAAAATGCTGCGTTCTTTGCCGTCCAAAACATGCTTTTTATTTTTGCTGCCGCTAACTCGTCCAAGTTTTTTACCATTAGCTTTAAGCCGTGTCAGAGCCTCTTTAGTGCGCTGGCTGATTAAATTCCGTTCAATTTCTGCCGAAAGCGAAAAGGCAAACGCTAAAACTTTGCTCTGAATATCCGCGCCCAAACGGTAATTGTCTTTGATAGTCCAGACCTGCGCTTCTTTTTTCATGCACAAATTAAGTATAGTCATAATCTGCAGTAAATTACGCCCCAGCCGCGAGATTTCAGAACATATTAAAATATCGTCTTTCTTAAGCTTTTTCAGCAGATTGCCCAATTTCCGCTTTTCAAAATCTTGAGTGCCGCTGATGGTTTCGGTTATCCATTTTTCAACTTTGATTTTTTTCCGCCGGCAAAAATTGCAGATTTCAAATTTTTGGTTTTCTAAAGTCTGCTTATCGGTTGAAACTCTCACATATCCGTATATCATTTTATTTATCTCCGTTTTTGTTGCAAAAAATGAAGTATAAAATAAAATTTTTCAGCTTGGCTTTCTGAAATGCGGCTATAAAATTAAACACCCTTTTTAAGCAGATAAAAAGGGTGTTGCAGAATATCTGATAAATTCTAGTCCAGCAGCATATATTCTATGCGCTCCGGATATACATCCATAACCTTAAAGCGGATGCCGTTGATTTCTACAAGGTCTTGCTCTTGCGGAAATACATAGCGCTGGAAGAAGCCTTCGCTGGCATCAGCGTTGCTGTAATCGGTGTATATAAACGCCATATAGCCGTTTTCCAGACCGTCGTATTTCAGCTCAAACTGCAGCTTAGGGTCGCTGACGGTTTCGCGGGTTGCCTTTTTCTGCTCCAATCCCAAGCCTTTAGGATGAATAATGGCGGTTTCGCGCGGCATTAAAAGCTGACCTTTATACAAGTGGCAGATATAATTTAAGAAGTTGCCTTTTTCATCTACCAGCAGCATGTCTCCTATATCATTTCCCGGAACCACTAAAAAGTAATTGCCGTTGAGCTTGACTTCGCCAATCGGCTCAAAAAGCTGATCCTGATGAATTTGCACCGCGTAATTGCTGCCGGTAATATCGCCGTCAGATCTGGCAATCAGCTGCGGTTTGGCAAAGTTCTGCACCGTATAGGTCTGCGCGTCTACCATACGCTGTCCCAAATTGGCCGAAACCACAACATTATGTTTGTAAATGCGGGTGTTCAGGGTCTTGCTGTCGGTCATTCTTTCATCAGAGGCGCCGTCCATCGGGTCATAGTAGTTTATCGTCATAAGTTTATACGGACGCACATTGTTCAGCCAATAATCATCATGGTCGCTTTCAAAAACCGTGCAAGCTGCCAATAAAATAGAAGAAAGAGTAATAAATATTTTTTTCATGATAAGCTCTTTTTAATGGTTTATTTAGTATACTAAGCTTAAATTTATATCAAAGTTAGTAAAAAAAGTAATAACGAAAGACAAAAAAATGAGTAATAATTCAGGAAGCTGCAAAATTGCAAAATTTGAACCAACTGCGGAAATCAGCGAAGAGCTGCAAGCCTTTGCCGATGATTTTTTTGAGGTAACATCCATAGACTACAGCGATGACGGAAAAGAACAGCTGGTGGGCTATCTGCGCCAAGACGCCAAAGAAGAAGACTTGCAAAAAGCCGCCGCGGCGCAGAATATAGCCTTGCCGCCATATACTTGGGATTTGCTGCAAAGCGATGATTGGCTGACCGAAAATGTGATGGCGTTTGCGCCGCTGGAAGAAGCCGAATTTTTTATCTGCAGCATTCATGACGAAACTCCGCTGCCAAAAGATAAGCTGGGTTTAAAGGTTTATGCCGCCACAGCGTTCGGCTCGGAACATCAGACAACCCGCGGCTGCTTGGATGCAATTTCCGATATCAATAAGCTTTGCTTGCAAAAGCCGCAGAGGGTGCTGGATGTTGGCACCGGCTCGGGAATTTTGGCTTTGGCGGCGGCAAAAATCTGGCCTGATTCGCAGATTGTTGCGGTAGACATTGATGACGAAGCGGTGCGGGTAGCTCAGCAAAATGCTGCCGACAACGGGGTAGAAAAGCAAATCAGCGCCGCTCTCAGCGACGGATATCAATCTGAGCTTGTGCAGAAAAATGCTCCGTATGATGTTATTTTTGCCAATATTTTAGCCCGCCCGCTGATTGCTATGGCTCCGGATATGGCGAAAAGCCTGAAAAAAGGCGGCTATGCTGTGATTTCCGGCTTTATTGACGACCAAGTTGACTGGGTGGTCGGCGAACATGAAAAACAAGGCCTAAAGCTTGTAAAATTATATGAAAAAGAAAATTGGCGGGTTGCTTTGCTGGAGAAATAAAATGACCTTGTCGGCTATTCAGAAAAAACTAAAAGAACTCGGGCTGGACGCTTATATTGTAACCTACGGCAACCGCTTTATCGGGCAGGATATTTTGCCCTGCGAGCATAAACTGAAGCACTTATGCGGTTTCAGCGGTTCGGCCGGAATGCTGGTTATTCTGCCGGATAAAGCATTTTTGTTTGTGGATGGGCGCTATGAACTGCAGGCGCGGCAGGAAGTTGATTTAAACAAAATCACGGTAATAAATGAAGACCCTTGCTTTATAAATGCCTGTTATTTTTTGCAGAAAATCGGACTGCAGATTATAGCCTATGACGGAATGACCGTTGCTGCCGCTGAGCAGAAATCTGCAGAAGAAATATTTACGGACTTGCACTTAATGAATATCGGCGATTTAATAGGTATAGACCGCAAAACACCGGTAAAAGTTTTGGAGCGTCCGCTGAAATATGCCGGAAAAAGCCGTGAAGAAAAGCTGGAGCAGATAAACGCATTGCTTAAAGAATACGGCGCGGATTATTATCTGCTGACCGCGGCGGACAGCGTTTCGTGGCTTTTAAATATATATGCCAAAGATTTAGCCTGCTCGCCGGTGGTGCGCGCCTATGCTTTAATCGGGGCTGACGGAACTGTTGCTTTAATCGGCGATAATCTGCAGACCGATTTGCCGGTTTGGACGTTTGAAAAGCTTGCAAATTGGTTGAATGATAATAAAGCTAAAATCCTGTATGATGAAAACTCAGCACCGGCGGAGGTTAAAAAATGGCTGCTGAACGGGCAGAATGCCGGCGATATATGTCAGATGCTGAAAGCCGAAAAGAATGAAACCGAACTGAACGGGATGATTGCCTGTCATCAGCGCGACGGAGTTGCTTTGACTAAGTTGCTGTATTGGCTGCAGCATAATTGGCAGGGCAAAACTGAATTGGATGTGGTGCAAAAACTGCATGAACTGCGGCAGGAACAGGATTTATTTTTTGAAGAAAGTTTTGAAACCATTGCCGGAGCGGCTGAAAACGGTGCTATAGTTCATTATCAGCCGACCGAAAAATCCAACCGCCGCCTGCAGGAAAATAACCTATTGCTGCTGGATAGCGGCGGGCAGTATTTAGACGGCACGACAGATGTTACCCGCACGGTGGCTTTAGGCACGCCGTCAGCGGATATGGTGCATGATTTTACCTTGGTGCTGAAAGGGCATATAGCCTTGGCTAAAGCCATGTTTCCGCTGAATACCTGCGGAATGCGTTTGGACACCTTGGCGCGGGCGCCGCTTTGGCAGAAATGCAAGGATTTTAAGCACGGCACCGGTCACGGCGTCGGCTGTTTCGGCAATGTACACGAGGGGCCGAACCGCATCTCCAGCGGCGGCAGCACCTATGGCTTTAAGCCGAACATGGTTACTTCTATAGAGCCGGGATATTATAAGGAAAACGCCTACGGCATCCGCATAGAAAATTTGTATTATACCAAAGAAACTGGGCAGAACTCCGGATTTTTGGAATTTGCACCCCTGACCTTAGTGCCTATTGATAAAAAGCTGATTGATGTATATCTCCTTGATGCGGGAGAACGGGACTGGCTGAACGCTTATCACCGAAAGGTGTATAACAGTTTGGCCGCGTGTGTAAATGATGATGAAAAGAAGTGGCTGAAAGAGTCCTGTTCTCCTTTATGAAATTTTTAGCAAAGGAGAAGCTATGAAACATATTTTAACTGCGGCGCTGCTGTTTTGTTTTTTGCCGTTGGCGACGGCTGGGGCGCAGTTTATTGATTCTTCCGGCTATACGCCGTATATCCGGCAATATGTGGAAGAAAACGAGGATAATTGGAACAAGTCCATAATTTATGTGTTTTATAACAATTCTCCGTGCGCCCATTGCGCCGATGCTATGGGGCTGCTTTATAATATATATCAGCAAAATTACAGCAATGATTTCAGCTATTTTGAGATAAATTATCAGGAACAGGGCGAATTTGCTTTTACCAACGCCTATTTTTTAGACCAGCCGCTGTCGGTGGTGCTGGTGCGTATCAACGACGGTATGAGCCGCGGCTATTATAAAATAGATAATCCGCAGCAATGGTGGGGCGATAAATTATTTTTTGAAGAACATATAACCACGCTGATAAATAACTTTTTGCTAAATTAAAATTTTATCTAAAAATTTACTAATTTAGTCTAAACTGCTGTTCATATAATTAAAACAGTCAGGGAAAAATGAACAGTTTAGTTAAGCACATATCTCGCATCCGCGATGAATTTGACACCGTAATCTGCGGTGTTAACGGTGTTATAACGGACGGTCAGAATATTTTCGGCGAAAGCACGGACGCTTTAATTAAGCTTTATCAAAGCGGCAAAAAAATAGCTCTCGCCTCTAACAGCGGACTGCGCGTGCAGGAGCTTTTTACAGCTCTTAAGCACAGCGGCGTGCCGATGAATATTTTTTATGCTTTGATTACCGCCGGAGAAATTGCTCATTTTTATCTGAAAAATCAAAAGAATATCGGAACGACATATTATTCTTTGCTCTCGCAGAACAGCCACACGCTGAGCGGGCTTCCGTATGAAAAAGTAGACAGCGTGGTTATGGCGGATTTTTTGATTGCCGAACAATCTATAAAGCATGCCGATATTAAAGAATTTATGCCGGTTTTAGAACAGGCTGTAAATTTGAATCTGCCGCTTTTGTGCGTCGGAAATGATACTTCTGTGCAAACCGCATGCGGCGTTAAGCCGGCAGCCGGCGCGGCGGCGGAGCAATATGCTTTAATGGGCGGAAAAATCATTTCATTCGGCAAGCCGGATTTGCGCATTGCGCTGTATTTAACTGAAAATCTGCCGGATTTTGATGTTTCGCGCTGCTTGTTTATCGGCGACAATATGGCTACCGATATGCGGCTGAGCAATAATTTCGGCGCCAAAAGCCTGCTGATTGCCTCCGGCGTTAACCAGCTGAAAGGCGATTTGGTTAAACAGGCCGATGAGCTTTCTACCGGTTTTGGGCTTAATGTTGACTATTGCATGGAGAAGCTGCAATGGTAATGACGGTATGGAAACGCTTATTTTGGCTGATGATTTGCATTTTTCTGATTTTTTATGTTTCAAAATGTCAGGTTACCGAAACAGTCTGGGAACGGGCAAATTTAGAAATTATCGCCAAGCAGCAAAACTATAAGGCAGAAATTACCGCGGCGGAACTGGATGATTTTATCCGCTTGTGGCCGCAGTATAAGCAGCTGAAGCTAAACAGCGGCTTGGTGGTGTCGTATCAGGTGGAAAAACCGTCAGATTTGCTGGATTGGAAGAGCAAGGTTTGGTTTGTATATCACCGCTGGGACGCCGACCGTTTCTTTTATGTGCAGCAGCGGATTGCCGCTCTGCTCTATACGCTCAGCACCAGACGCAACGCCGAAGCTTTGCTGCGGCAGCTGAGAGAACGTAAAAAATCATCTATTGTCAAGCAGATGATAGAAGTGCAGGAACAGCGCCGCAAATCCGGCGACGGATATCAAAGCGAATTGGATTTAATCGCCGCCCGCGAAAGCGTTTTGAAAGAATTATTTAAGTGATGTATTCGGCAAATGATGTTTTTTGTGATTTTTTTACAAAAAAACGGCTGAGTGCTTATTTTTTATTTTTCTTATTAAGAAAATTATAACTTTATCGGATAATAATAGATTTTAACACGAAAATGAGTGAGAAAAATAATGAACACTAAAACAGTTTTAAACACAATCATCAATGCCGACTGCATAGAAACTATGAATCAGTTAGAAGAAAATTCGGTAGATGTGATTTTTGCCGACCCGCCGTATAATATGCAGCTGGGCGAAGCTTTGCTGCGTCCGGATAATACGGTTGTGAACGGCGTTGATGAAGAATGGGACAGCTTTGAGAGCTTGGCCGCTTATGATGAATATACCAAGCAATGGCTCAGCGCCGCCCGCCGTATTTTGAAAGATGACGGCAGTATCTGGGTTATCGGCTCCTATCACAATATTTTCCGTGTGGGCTATATTTTGCAGAATTTAGGTTTTTGGATTTTGAACGACGTGGTTTGGAACAAAACCAACCCGATGCCGAATTTTAAAGGCACCCGCTTTACCAATGCGCACGAAACTTTAATCTGGGCGGTAAAAAATCCGAAAGCGAAATATACTTTTAACTATGAAGCCATGAAAGCGCTTAATGATGAAACGCAAATGCGCAGTATTTGGGAGATTCCGATTTGCACCGGCAAGGAACGCCTGAAAAATGAACAGGGCGAAAAGCTGCATCCGACGCAAAAGCCGGAAGCTTTGCTGTATCGGGTAATTTTGGCTTCTACCAAGCCCGGCGATGTAATTTTAGACCCGTTTTTCGGTACCGGAACCACCGGCGCTATGGCTAAAAAAATGGGGCGTAACTTTATCGGCATTGAGCGCGACAGCTCTTATGTTGCCGGAGCTCAAGCCCGCGTTGACGCTATAAATCCGCTGAGCGGAGAGGCTTTGGACTATACGGTTAAAAAGAAACTGCAGCGCGTACCGTTCGGTGCGGTAATTGAACGCGGCATGCTGGCTCCGGGCGATGTTCTGAGCGATGCCGGAGGCAAGCATTTTGCCACTATCCGCGCAGACGGTTCAATCAAAAGCAGCAACGCTGAGGGTTCAATTCATCAGGTTGGCGCGGCCGAGCAAAACGCCGCCGCCTGCAACGGCTGGGAATATTGGTATTATAAAGACGGTAAAAAAGGACTTGTCTGCATTGACGAATTGCGCTGTCAGCTGCGGCAGGAAATGTATGGGGCAAAATAAAATTGTATAGCAGGCATAAACCGGACTATAAAGAGTTTAGAGACCAAAAAGAAATTGAACATAGCAAAACGCAGCAGAAAAACGATTGCTATGCAGCGATTGATTTAGGCACAAACTCCTGCCGGTTAGTCATTGCCCAGCCGACGCCGAGTTCCTTTCATGTTGTAGAAACTTTTTCGCGCATCACCCGTTTGGGCGAGGGAATTATTAACGGCAATATGCTTTCTAAGCCGGCTATCCGCCGCACGATTGCCGCCTTAAAAGTCTGCAGCGCCATTATCAATGAATATCAGCCGATTGTCAGAATGCGTTTTGTGGCTACTGCTGCCTGCCGCCGCGCCCTGAACTGCAAAGAGTTTGAAACCGCGGTTAAGCAAAATACCGGCTTAAATATGGAAGTTATCTCCTCCAAAGAAGAAGCCCGTCTGGCGGTGGTGGGCTGCATGCCTCTTTTAAACCGTATGATAAAGCGGGCGCTGGTGTTTGATATCGGCGGCGGCTCTACGGAAATTTCTTTGGCACGGGTTACCGAAACCGGCAAAACTTTTATAGAGGGCTTTGTTTCGCTGCCGTACGGGGTTGTGACCATTTCTGAGGCGTTTCCCGGCAAGGATATGACTACGCTGGCTTATGACACCATTGTTGAACGCACGCAGAAAATTTTGCAGGAATTTGAGGATAAATATCATATCAGCGAAGCAATCCGCAATCAAGAAATCCAGATTATCGGTACTTCCGGAACCGTTACGGTTTTGGGCGCCGTGCATTTGAATTTGCCGCGCTATAACCGCGCGGCGGTTGACGGTATAGCGCTTTCCGGCTCAGATGTCGCCAAAGTTATCCGCCGGATTAAAAATATGGGCTATGAGGGGCGCTGCAAGCATTCCTGCATCGGCAAGCTGAAAGCCGATTTAACCATGGCCGGCTGCACGATTATTGAAGCTTTATGCTCGTTTTGGCCGATTAGCGAAATAACCATTGCCGACCGCGGCATCCGCGAGGGAATTTTGCTGGATATGATGCACCATCAGAAAAACAATTATTTCCACAAAGGCGTTAAACGCCATAAACTGTTTAGAAAAGGACGTTACTATGGAACAAAAAAATCTGGCAGCGATTGATTTAGGCACTAATTCCTGCCGCCTCCGCATTACCGACCCTAAAGGCAATTTGCTCTATCGTGAGGCCGATACCATAAAATTAGGCGAGGGGCTTTATGAAAGCGGTAACTTTTCGCAGGCTTCTATTCAGCGCGGTGTAGATTGTTTGGTGCATTTTGCGGAGCTGATGAAAGATTATCAGGTCGGACATTATCGGGCGGTAGCAACCGCTTCATGCCGCAAAGCGCAAAACAGCGCCTCTTTTATTCAAATGGTTAAAGAACTCAGCGGCATCAGCTTGGAAGTTATTTCAGCCGAAGAAGAAGCTTTGCTGAATTTAAAAGGTGCGGTGCTGAATGTTCCGCAATCGGCAGAATATATTTTGCTGTATGACTTGGGCGGCGGCTCTACAGAAATTATTTTGGCAAAAAACGGCAAAGAGCCGAAAGAGATTTATACCTTGTCAGTGCCTTGGGGAGCGCGCACCGCTTCAGAAGCTTTTGACCTGATAGAATATGATGCGGAAAGAGCTAAGAAACTGCATGACGAAATTAAAAAACATGTGGAAGAATTTTTAGTTAATTCAGAATTTTTAATGTATTTGCCAAAATGTTTTTGCGTGGCGACTTCCAGCACTCCGCTGCGCCTTTTGAGCATGATTAACAAAACCGGCAGCTATAACAAGGATTTTGCCGACGGTATGTCGGCGCCGACCGCACAGATAGATAAGCAAATTACCGAGACCTTGAATATGAATCTGGAACAGCTGATGGAAAGCCCGTATATCGGCGAAAACCGCGCTCCGATTTTTGTGGCGGCCTGCATAATTTTTCAGACGGTTTATCAGGTTCTGCAAATCAAAAATTTAACTGCCTCGCTGAAAGGCGCGCAGGAAGCAATTATTGAGGAGTTAATACAAAAATGGCAAAATTAACTGCTTCGGCAAAACTCATCCGCGGCCGCAATCATCTGACCGTAAAAGTTAAAACGGCAAAATATAACAAGCCGTCGTCAAACCGCTGGCTGCAGCGTCAGCTGAATGATCCGTATGTTTCAGAATCCAAGCGTTTGGGATATCGTTCGCGCGCGGCGTTTAAGCTGATTCAGCTAGACGAAAAATATCACTTTCTCGGCAAGGGTAAAACCATTGTGGACCTTGGCTGCGCTCCGGGCGGCTGGACACAGGTCGCGGCGCAGCGCAATAAAGGCAGCGGGCAGATTGTTGGTATGGATTTGCTGCCGGCTGAGCCGATTGAGGGGGCTATTTTGCTGCAGCAGGATTTTACCGAGCCAAGCGCAGCCGATAAACTGAAAGAACTTTTGCATGGAGCTGCTGATGTGGTAATGAGCGATATGGCGGCAAATACCACAGGTCATCAGCAAACCGACCATTTGCGCACTATAGCCTTGGTGGAACTTGCTTATGAATTTGCTAAAGAGGTTTTAGCCGAGGGCGGTATTTTTATAGCCAAAGTCTTTCAGGGCGGAACCGAGGGCGAGCTTTTAACCGATATGAAAAAGAACTTTGCCAAAGTTACGCATTTTAAACCGGATGCCAGTCGTCAGGATTCGGTAGAGATGTATGTGGTGGCTCAAGGCTTCAAGGGAGAGTGAAGCTTGTCTAATGGCTTTCTGCTGGTAAGATTTTTTCTTATGTACTAGTTTGTACACCGCGAAAAAATCTTACTTCGCATTAAGCTCATTATCCGAACTTCTGAGAGTGGGTGTCGGTCACGCTTGTGTACTATTGTGTACACGTCGCAAAAAAGTTAATGCGTATTAGCCTCATTATCCGAATTTCTGAGAGTGGGTACCGGTCACGCTTGTGTACTATTGTGTACACGTCGCAAAAAAGTTAATGCGTATTAGCCTCATTATCCGAATTTCTGAGAGTGGGTACCGGTCACGCTTGTGTACTATTGTGTACACGTCGCAAAAAAGTTAATGCGTATTAGCCTTATTATCCAAGCCTCTGAGAATTAGTGCCGGTCACGCTCGTGTACCTCGTTGTACACGTCGCTTAAAAATTCCGTCGCATCTACACACACTATCCGAGTTTTTGTTAGTGAGTTATGTACTGGTTTGTACACGTCGCTTAAAAATCTTAATCGTCATTGCGAGCGGAGTGAAGCAATCTAACAAAACTTTCGTCTCCAGGCACCAGTCATCCTAGGCCGTGACGCACAGTCTGTGCCTAGGATCTTGTCGCACCAAAAGCGGTGCAACCCCTCGCCCCGTGAGGGAGAGGGGGAGGCGCAAGCCTCGGGTGAGGGGTACTTAAAGAACGTGCAAAAGGCACTAAACAAGCGTCCAAAGCCACAACCCGAAACGTCATACTTGTCGCCACACCCCGCAGGCTG
>CAVKTH010000062.1:0-10808 GCA_963659495.1 Bacteroidaceae bacterium
TGACTAGGTTAGAGACTCGCTGCCAGAAGATTCTAGGTACAAGACCTAGAATGACTGGTGCTAGAGGTGCTAGCTTATTGTTTGTTGCAACCCATTTACCCCTCACCCGGAACAATGCTCCGACCTCTCCCGCACGGGGCGAGGTTGTAGGTTTGTTTCTGTGCTTGTTATTTCCGAAAGTATCAATTTTTCTGCCAAACCCTGCAAAAACGTGCTGAACGGCAGAAAAAGCGCCTTTAATCAGATGTTCAGGATTTGCAGAGAGAGAGAGAGACCTTTGCTTAGCTTATTTTTCATCTTTCTTTCCTCATTTTTAAGTTGTTTACAGCATTTATTCTACACCAGCCGCCCTCCATAAGTCAACCGTAAAAACAATTCATAACAATAAAAAACACCCCGTAGAATTACAAGGTGTTCTTTTTGTGATTTCTGCGGTTTTTGAATAAAAACCAGTAGTTTTTCAGCCGCTTCCATAAAGGCTGAGAGAGTATCTGCACCAGCATACCATCTTCATCAACCTCGGCTTCATCTCCTACCATAGCCCCGCAAGCTGCCTTATATAAAGGTTCGCCGTCTTCTACCAAAACAAATTTTGAGATAGTTTTGGAGTTTTCCTCTAGTGTGCTGGGAAAAACATAAGAAAGGGCAACACCGCCGTAGCTTGGTTCGGCATAAGCAATAACCGCACGCCGCGGATTATTGGTAAAATTTTTATTTTTCATAAGCTAAAAGTTTAATAATGTTATAAATAATTCCATATCAGCTTTAAAATAGCATAAAACTTTTCAGCGTCAATAGCAAAAAGCCTCCTTTTTTAAGGAGGCTTTAAATCAAAGTGACAGTATTTTTTTTTACTTTTGCAGAGCTAAATAAATTTCATGAGCTGATTTAGCTTCGCGGATTTTACGGCAGGTTTCTGCGTCTTTCAGCACTCTGGACATTACCGCCAAAGCCTGTAAATGGTCTTCGCCGCTTTTTTCCGGAGAAAGCAGAAATGCTATTAAATCAACCGGATGAGAATCCAGCGAATCATAGTCAATTCCTTTATCCAAGCGGGCAAAAACAGCAATAACTTTATCTAAGCCGTCTATGCGGGCATGCGGGAATGCAACACCGTCGCCATAGCCGGTAGAGCCTAAATTTTCGCGTTCTAAAATTGCTTCAAAGATAGAATTTTTATCTATATTTTCTTTTTCGGCAACAAAAGCAGACAACTGCTCCAGCAAGCCGCGCTTATTTTCAGCTTCAACGCCAGCCAGCACCATGCTTTCTGACAAGATATCCGATATTCCCATTTTCAATCCCTTTAAGTAAAAAATTATTCTGCAGGTTCAACCCAGCCGATGTTGCCGTCTTTGCGGCGATATACCATGCTGATGCGGTTGTTTGCGCTGTTGCGGAACATCAAAGCATTTTCATCTGCCAAATCCATATACATAACAGCTTCGCTTACGGTGCAGACTTTGATGTTGGCATCGGTTTCGGCAATAGTCAGCGGAGCAGATTCGTCAATGCTCATTTCATCTTCGGTTTCTTTAACAGGGAACACAGCTGCGTGAGCCATTTCCACAATACCGGTTTTGCCTTTGTGGTCGTTCAATTTTGTTTTTTGACGGCGCAGGCGGGTGGCAATATGCTCATTAGCGTTGTCAAAAGCAGAATAAGGGTCTGCGGCAACGCCGGTGCCTTTCAAAACAATGTTTTTAGCCGGATGCACAGTAACTTCGGCTCTGAAATCTTCGCCGTCTTTAGAAAAAGCAACGCTGCAGCTGATAGGAGCATTAAAATACTTGTTTACGGCATTTTCAACGGCTTCTTCAACACGGTTGCGCAGTCTGTCGCTGATGTCTACTTGTTTTCCTGTTAATGTAATTTTCATGATTTACCTCATTATGTTAATTATTTCGGCACAATCGCCTTTTGTAACTGTTTTATAGTATAACACTGTTTAAGCAAAAGTAAACAACATACTTTTTTATAGTGTGAAATTATCTCCCAAATATACTTTGCGGACTTCTTCATTGGCAACAATCTCGTCCGGAGTGCCTTCCATCAGAACCGTTCCGCCGTGCAGAATATAGGCTCGGTCAATAATATCCAGAGTTTCGCGCACATTGTGGTCGGTAATCAGCACGCCTAAGCCGCGGTTTTTCAGCTGTGACACCAAAGTGCGGATTTCTCCCACGGCAATAGGGTCAATACCGGCTAAAGGCTCATCCAGCAAAATAAAACTCGGCTTGCTGGCCAGCGCGCGGGCAATTTCCAAACGGCGCCGCTCGCCGCCGGACAGCGCCAAAGCCGGAGATTTGCGCAGGTGGGCGATAGAAAATTCGCTCAGCAGCTCTTCCAACATGGTTTCTCGCTCGTTTTCGTCATCTATGACAATTTGCAGAATAGCCTTAATATTGTCTTCAACGCTCAAGGTGCGGAAAATTGAGGCTTCCTGCGGCAAATAGCCGATACCCATGCGCGCGCGCTTATACATCGGCATGTCGGTAATATCTTTGCCGCCGATATAAACATCGCCGTAATCCGGAGTGATTAAGCCGGTTACGCAATAAAAGCAAGTGGTTTTACCGGCGCCGTTAGGACCAAGCAGCCCGACGGCTTCGCCTTTTTTAACATGCAGCGAAACGTTTTTCAGCACCGTCCGTTTTTTATATTTTTTGCCGATATTGAAAATTTCCAGCTCTTCGGTTTCATTTGTCTGATTCTTTGTCATTTGCTTTCCTTTTGCTGTAAAATGTACCGGTAATCCGGCCGCCTGTTTTTTTGTTTCCGGTAATTCGGCTGATTTGCGTGTTTAAATCGGTTTCGGCTTTGCTGCCGTTAATTACATTGCCGTTTTGTTCCAATTTAACTTTGCCGGTCAGCTCCACTTTTGCCGTTTTAGGGTTATAAACGCCGCTGCTGCCATAAGCTTTGCCTTTCGGAGTAATGATTTTTACATTGCCGGAGGCTTCGGCGCGTTCCAGTTCATTAGAAGCCGAATAGCGGGCAACCAGCTTGTCGGCATATAAAATATTGTCGCCTTGACGCACCACTACATTGCCTCGCGATACGCTTTTGCGGACGTCCTGAAAATAGCGGGTTTCTTTGTCGGCGGTTAAGGTGCCTTGCGAAGTTGTGACAACGTGCCTGCCTTTAAGCACTAAAATATTTTCTGCTTTAAAAAACTCAAAGCCCTGCGCTTCTAAATCTCCCCAATCGCCCTCAGCGTTTATGCGTTCGCTGCCGTGTCCGTATTCTTTTTTGAAGTCATATTCGGCTGCCGATGTTTTGATTTTTGTTCCTTTTTCATCATAAGCGGCAACATTTTGTCGCAGCTTTAAGATATTTTCTTCCTGATTAAAAAATCCGGTATCGGCTGCAACTTTAATTTTTCCGTTTGCGGTAGAAATATCAGCCCGCGGCGTGTTTATTTTTACCTCTTTTGCGCCCGGAGCAATTTCATCCACGCTGTCTGCCGTTATGGTGCTGACACGGTTTTCTGAATCGGTGGCATAATACACGGTTTGTTCTATATGCAGCTTTTCCATTTCATTTTTGCGCGGAATAGTCACATCATCCTGCAGCTCAACGCTTTTTTTGATGTTCGGCATAACCAGCATCACGCCGAAGATAGCCGCTGCTAAGCACGGAAAACCGAGTTTGACAATGCGCAGCCAGCCGGAAGTCTGAGGCTTGTCGTCAGGCTTGGTATTTTCAAACGGACGTTCTCCGTCAAAGTAGTCGTCTATCTTGTGAGAATCAAACATTAGCTGACTCCGGCTTTCAGGCAGTCATGAATATGAATAACGCCGACCGGTTTTGTTCCTTTTACTACAAACAAGTTTGTAATGCCGCGTCCGGTGTTGTTCATTACATTTACGGCTTCGGCAATCAAGGCATCCGGAGCAATCGTTTTTGGATTCTTTGTCATAACTTTTGAAACTTTTTCCGTAATCAAATCCGGCGACATCCAGCGGCGCAAATCGCCGTCGGTGATAATTCCGATTAAGTCGCCGCTTTCATTCACAATACCGACGCAGCCCAGCATTTTTTCAGACATTTTAATCAAAGCATCCTGCATAATGGCGTTGTCTTTGACTAAAGGCATTTCATCGCCGGTGTGCATAACATCCGAAACATGGCGCAGAACCGAGCCGAGCTTGCCGCCCGGATGGCGCAAGTGGAAATCAGCTTCTGTAAAGCCGCGGCGAACCATTAAATCGGCTGCTAAAATATCGCCCATAACCAAAGTTGCGGTGGTGGATGAAGTCGGTGCCAAGCCTAACGGGCAGGCTTCGCGGTTGCTCGGCAGTTTCAAAACATAATCGCTGTTTTTGCCGAGCGAGCTTTCCGGATTTTTGGTAATGGCAACCAAAGGCACGCCGAAGCGGCGGCAATATACCAAAATATCAGACAATTCTTTAGATTCGCCGCTGTTGGAAATGGCTACAACCGTATCGTTTGGAGTAATCATGCCCAAATCGCCGTGGCTGGCTTCTCCCGGGTGCAAAAAGAATGACGGTGTGCCGGTAGAAGCAAAAGTTGCCGCCATTTTGCGTCCGATATGACCGGATTTGCCCATGCCGGTAACAATCACGCGTCCTTTAGTGTTTTGCAAAACATCCACAGCAGTTGTCAAGGTGCCGTCAAGCTCGTTTTCCATCGCCTTTAAGGCTTCTACTTCACGGTCTATGGTTTGCTTTGCCACTTCAATATCTTTATTTTCCGTCACGATAGTCTCCTTTTTGAAATTCTTTCCAGAATAATAGAATCTTTGCCCTGAAATTCAAGATTTTTTTAGTTTTTATGCTCTTGTCAGGCTTTTTGCTCCCATTTTCCGACGTTGTTTTGCTGCCAGTAGTTAACCTCGCAGCCGGCTGCCTTATATTCTTTCCACAGACGGCGCGCCTGCTGCAGAGCCTCTGCCGATTTGCCGTCAAAAATATTAAAAACGCGTTCATAATTCTGCAGATTTTCCGCCGTTTCTTCGGCGCCGTCTACCAAAAATAAAAATACGGCGTTATTGGCATTTTCTTCGGCAGACGAAAGCCAAATCGGCTGCTGTTCGGCAAAGCCGTCTTTTTTAGAGCCGTGCGGCAAAAAACTTTCATCGTTAAATGTCCATAGCAGCGAATTCAGATATTCTGTCCGCTCTTCACTTTGGGTTTTTACTTTAATGCGCTTGCCGGTGCTGTAGGCTTTTTGCAGCAGCAAAGGCAAAACATCTTCTAAAGTTTTTTGCTGTAAATGATAAAAGTCCACCCGTGCCATTATTTCCTCACCGCCAGAGAAACGCCGTAAGCGCCCTCGCTGTCGCGCAGCTGCAAAAGCATGACGCCGCCCGCTGCCTGTTTTAGTTTTACCCGCATGTCTTCGGTGCCGAAAATCTGCTTGCCGTCGGCCAAAACCAAGCGGTCTCCGACTTTTACGCCTTTTTCTTCGGCTTCGGAATTAGCTGCAACTTTAGTTATTACCAGCTCTTTTGTTTTTTCATCATAATAGGCGGATAAGTTAAGCCCGGCAAAATCAACCGCTTTGCCGATTTTATATTTATCCAGACCAAGCTCCTCAAAACTGTGCAGCTCTTCGGCCGAAACAGTTCCGGATTCCGGCTTTTTTATTTCTTCCGGCGCGGTTTTTATGGCTATTTCGGCATTAAAAATCTGTCCGTCGCGGCTGAAAGTTATCGGCAGGACTGTTTCCGGAGCCAGTTTGGCAACGCCTAAAGAAAATAAGCGCGGATTTTTCAGGCTGAGATTGCCCAAGGCCAAGATTTTGTCGCCGACCTTTAAGCCTGCAGCCGCCGCCGGAGAATTTTCGGTCATGGCCGAAACTGCCAGCGCATTTTCCTTTTCATTGTCTTTGGTGCGGATGTTTTGCACCGCTGCGCCGAGCCAGCCGCGGATTACTTTGCCGTGCTGTTTTAATTGGCTTACAACCCATTTAACCATATTAGACGGTGTGGCAAAGCCAACGCCTGCATTCTTGCCGTCTTCTGAAAAAATCGCTGTGTTCATGCCTATGATTTTGCCGTCCATATTAAAGAGCGGACCGCCGGAGTTTCCCTGATTTATAGCAGCGTCCGTCTGCAAAAAATTATCATAAGGTCCTTTGTCTATATCGCGTTCCTTAGCCGAGATAATGCCCAAAGACACGCTGTTGCCAAGTCCGAACGGATTGCCGATAGCAAAAACCTGATTGCCGACCCTAATCGCATCTGAATCGCCGAAATGACCGGCTTCCAGATTAAGCGGTTTTTTAACCTTAAGCAAGGCGATATCAGTTTTTTCATCTATCCCGACTAAATTTGCGGCAAAAGTTTCGCCGTCCGGTGTCTGTACGGTAATTTTTTTAGCATTTTCCATAACATGAGCGTTTGTAACTACAAAGCCGTCAGCGCTGATAATTATTCCGGCGCCCAAAGCCTGTTCGCTGTCGCTGACATCAACCGCAATGCTGACAACTGAAGAGTTGACCTCTTCAATAACATCTTCCAGCGGGCGCTGTTCGGCCTGCAGCGGCAGAGCGAAGCATAGTTCTAATATAAAAATGCCCCAAAATTTACGCATATTTTTACTTTCTCAGAGTTGTGTTAAAATACTTAAAGAACTGTGAATCCGGCGACAAAACTAAAGAAGTTTCGCTGTCGCCTAAAGATTTGCGGTAGGCTTCTAAGCTGCGGTAAAATTCATAAAATTCCACGTCCTGCCCAACGGTTTTATTCCAGATAGCCACCGATTCTCTATCGCCTTCGCCCCGCAGAATCTGCGATTGTTTTTCGGCTTCTGCCACAATAATAGCTGCTTCTTTATCGGCGGTTGCGCGGATATTCTGGGCTTTCTGCTGACCTTTGGCGCGAAATTCTTTAGCATCGCGCTGACGTTCGGTTTTCATGCGCTCGTTAATCGCCTGCATAACTTCCATCGGCAAATCGGCGCGGCGGATTCGCACATCGGCAACGCTGACCCCGATAGCTTCCGCATCTTTTTTTACGGTTTTGCTGATATCAGCCATAATCTGCGTACGCTGCTGCGACAGCAGTTCAGTCAAAGTAACCCGTCCCAAAACCTTGCGCAGCGAAGAATTGACAATTTCTTCCAGCTTGCTGCGGGCTTGAGTTTCGGTTTTTACGGTTTGATAGAATTTAAGCGGGTCAACAATTTGATAGCGGGTAAAGCTGTCAACGTCAAGACGTTTTTTGTCGTTCAAAACCACTTCTTGCGCCGGCGGGTCTAAGTTAAGCAGGCGGGTATCATAAAACACCACATTTTGAATCAAAGGAATTTTGAATTTCAGCCCCGGTTCTTTGACCCAGCGCACCGGCTCGCCGAATTGCAGCACAATCGCCTGTTCCGGCTGATAGACAATATAGGCAGAGTTCCAAAGCAAGCCCAAAGCCGCAAGTCCTAAAAGAGTATATAACTGCACTTTAAATAAATTCATTTTCTTAATCCTTTGTTTGCGGTTGCGGGTTATTCAGCTGTAAAATCGGCAGCAAATTGCCTTTTTGCGACGGGTCTACAATCACTTTGCTGGACTTTTGCAAAACATCTTCCATGGCTTCCAGATACATTTTTTTGACTGTGACTTCTTTGCCGGATTTATAGGCGGCGTAAACCGAGGCAAATCTATCTGCTTCGCCCTGCGCTTTGTTAATCATAGTTGCTTTATAAGCTTCCGCGTCTTGCAGAATTTGCGCCGCTTTACCATGTGCCTTTGGCAAAACCTCATTGCGGTAAGCCTCAGCTTCGTTTTTGAAGCGTTCCATATCGGCTTTGGCGCGCTGCACTTCATTAAACGCGTCCACCACTTCTCTCGGCGGGTCGGCTTTTTGCAGCTTTACGCGCACAATCTGAATACCGGCGCCGAACTCATCTAAAACCCGCTGCAGCTCGTCTTTGGTATCGTCTTCCACTTTGCCGCGGTCGCCGGTAATAATCGGCTGCATTTCCGACTGTCCGACAATTTCACGCAGCACGGACTGCGCCGCCACGCTGACAGTTGCGTCCGGACTGCGCATGCTGAACAAATAATCCTTGGCGTCTTTAATTTTCCAAACAATGGTTAAGTTGATATCCACAATGTTTTCATCGCCGGTCAGCATGTGGCTTTCCGTAAAGGCATTGTTGCGGTAATCGCGGTTTTCGGCTGAGCCGAGATTGATACTGCGCTCTTGGGTTACATTGACTTTTATCACATCTTCAATCGGATACGGCAGATGATAGTGCAGTCCGGCATCTGTGGTGTCGGCATAGCGTCCGAAACGCAAAACCACGCCTTGTTCGCTCGGCTGTACCTGATAAAATCCCGAGGCCAGCCACAATAAAGCTAGCAGCAGCAAAGCATATTTTAACCAGCCGCCGAAATTGTCTTTAGGACCCTGCATTTTGGCGATTTTGCTGAAATCAACGATTTTGTTTTGCTTAAACATCTCGCCGCCCAAAGACCAGCCGTCTTCATCGCCGCCGTTGTCCCAAGGATTTATTTTTTTTACCATCGTTTTTCCTTTTATTTTAAATAATTCTTGCAATAAGATAACCTACATATTAGATAAAAACAATTAAGGAACAATGAATATCCACATTATGGAGATAATAATGACACCCGAAGAAATCAAAAAAATCTGCAATAAATTTTATCCGGCAGAAAACATCGCCGGTATTAAGGAGCTGGGAAGCCGCCTGATTATTGAGTTTAAGAATTTAGCCGAAAATCCCAGCGTAACCGCAGATTTAAAGCAAGAATTATCATCGCTGCTGCCGGAGAAAAAAATCTCTGTGGTGTTTGTTGAAGATAAAAACGCCAGCCTCGGCGCTGATGCTATTGCAAAATGGCAGCTGCCGGCGGTTAAAAAAATTATCGGCGTGGCGTCCGGAAAGGGCGGTGTCGGCAAATCTACTACCGCCGTAAATTTGGCTTTAGCTTTAGCGCATGAGGGCAAAAAGGTGGCTTTGGTGGATGCCGATATTTACGGCCCGTCCATTCCGACAATGCTGGGCTATGAGGGGCAGCCGCTGCTTTCGGATGACGGACAGACTTTTAATCCGTTTGAAAACTACGGGCTTAAATCTATTTCTATCGGCTCGTTAATCAGCCGCGACACTCCGATAATCTGGCGCGGCGTCAAAATCAGCGGTGCTTTAGAGCAGCTGATGACGCAAACCAACTGGGGCGAAATTGATATTATGGTTATTGATATGCCGCCGGGAACCGGAGATATTCAAATTACTTTGTCGCAGCGCGTGGAAATGGACGGCGTGGTTATTGTTTCTACTCCGCAGGATATTGCCTTAATAGACGCTATTAAAGGCGTGAATATGTTTAAGAAGACCGGCACGCCGATTTTGGGAATTATAGAGAATATGAGCTACTTTATCTGCCCGTGCTGCGGTAAGCGGTCGGATATCTTCGGACACGAGGGAGCTAAGCAGACTGCCGAAAAAATGGGCGAAACCTTTTTAGGCGAAATTCCATTAGATATGGCAATCAGACAAAACGCCGACCAAGGCACGCCGATTGTGGTTTCAGCGCCGGAGAGTCCGTACAGTCAGGCTTATTTAGACATTGCAAAAAAGATAATCCGGCGGATTGGGTAAGGCTCATTCAAACCCCAAAGTAACATCACAGGCTGCAATACTTGTCGCCACATCCAGCAGGTTGTGGCAGACAAGTATCCATGACTTTATTGCCATAGGCAACGCAGAATCAGCAAATCTCTATTTGTCAAATAATATTGAAATCTACGCCGCAAACTTCATTTTTACCATTACAAGACGAACAAAGTTCATGTATATCTTTTAATGTCATATTACTGAGGCACTTTTCATCTTTTGTACAATAGGATGAACCACCCCAAGCTGGAGGATTTCCTGAATTTTTACGATAAACAACAGTTTTCCAAATAGAGTTCTGCAAAGGAATAATTAAATCTGTATATAAAGTAGTGCAGAGCTTTGCGGAAAATCCCTCTGTAAAATAGTTTTCTTCATTTGTATGTATTCCTCCCAACAATATATTTATATAAATACGGTCAGGCATATCATATAACGCAGGAGCTATTAGCACATCAATTTGATTTCCCATGGAATCTACAAGATATCTGTTACCGACTCTCTGCCAATTTGCCGGAACAAGATTCAGAGCTTGCAGGGTATCTGTAACAGTTAATGAAAAGGTTTCTATCTCGTGTGATTGCCGGAGAAAGTCTTCCCGATGTTCCAAGATTCCTTGAATCATCATAGAATAATCTCCTATTGCTTTATCCAATTTCCATTTTTCCATAGCTTTGGAATATCCAGCAATCCCACCGACACTCAGTACCCCGATAATCGTCAGCACTCCCAGCATTTCAATCATGGAACGTCCCACGCTGCAGACGTCATTGCGAGGAGTGTAACGACGAAGCAATCTAATAAAACCTGCGCCTCTGCCGCCAGTCATCCTAGGTCGTGACTCACAGTCTGTGCCTAGGATCTTGTCGCACCAAGGGCTGTGCAAACCCTCGCCGTTAGTTACGGCGTCATTGCGAGGAGTACAACGACGAAGCAATCCATAACCCTCGCCCCGTGAGGGAGAGGGTGACGCCTTGGCGTCGGGTGAGGGGTACTTAAAGAACATGCAAAAGGCACTAAGCCAGCACTTATGCAATAATAAGGCTAATTTATTGACTAGGTTAGAGACTCGTTGCCAGAAGATTCTAGGTACAAGACCTAGAATGACGGGTGCTGGAGGCGTGAGTTTAGTGCCGCCTGCTGGTTTATTGTTACCCCTCACCCGGAGCGATGCTCCGACCTCTCCCTCAAGGGGCGAGGTTGCTG